>JANQMY010000087.1 GCA_028279895.1 Alphaproteobacteria bacterium | reverse complement strand
TTGGCCAAAACCTGCCTCCTCTTCACACGAATCGGCAAACAGGGAATCAGCCCAAGCTCAAAACAGAAACATGTTAAATTAATTGGTACAGAGTACTAGGTGACCAGGCCGATCGCCATGCCGCGCAAGGCGGCGGTCACCCGATCGGAAACATCCATCTTGCCGTAGATGCGCCGAAGATAGGTGTCGACCGTATAGGTGGACAGGCCGGTAATGTCGGCGATGACCGAATTGCTCTTGCCGCGCGCCACCCATTCCAAGATCTCCGTTTCGCGCTTCGACAACGAAATGCCGTTGGGCGCCTGGCTGCGCAGTAAGTCACAATAGCGCTGGTGACCCAACTGGCACGCCCAATGGATCGTTGCCATGTCGATCAACGACAAGGCGACGCCGCGCTTGCCGAAGCCGATCCCCGCATAACCGTTCCGGCCGTGGGGACCGAAAACCGGCACAGCGAGCCCATCGCCGAAATCGGCGGCGGCGAGGCGATCTAGATAGGTCAGCTCGTCCACACCCAAGTCAGGCTGATGCCGGATCTCCGACCACCAAAACGGCATCGTGGCGTTGAGCGCACGTTTGGGAATGGGATCGATGTCGTAGAGCTTTTCCGACACATAGGCTTCCACCCAATCCTCCGGAAAGCCATAGGTCGCCACGGTAATGTTAGAGCTGTAGTCGCTGGCGCCCGGCGGCGGCAAATGGTGATAGCTCACCATCTCGCATCCATTGTTCAGGAAGTAAGTAATGCAGGCGTCGCGCAGCGCATCAATGCTGTCCGCCGTATAGCTGGTGACAGCGAACTCTTCGATGCCGGCCCTGTCAAACGCTGATCCCATAATCGAGCACCCAGCGTCGGATGAAAAGAACGCTCAGCTTGCCATATTCCGCAGGGGAACGCTAGGGCACTTTTGGTTTTCATAGAATCACAAAAGTGCCCTAAGTCTTTATCTTAGCGCGTTTCCGGACGGTGAACCGTTACACACTTCACCTGGAAACGCTATAGAGCGCGTCGCGCATAAGTGGGAACCGGTTATGCGCAAAAGACACGCGACAAAACAAAGACCTAAAGCCTGTCGCATAGATCAGTTTAAGCGCGACAGACTTTATGGCGCCACCAGACGGATAAGCGATGTGGCGCTGGTGCCGCGCGCATCGATTGCCGTGACCGTGGCAAAGCCCTCCCCATCGGGACGCCATGACGGGCGTCGGCGCGAGTCCTTGTCGGAGACGAGTTTGCCGTCAATCAACCAGTGGATGGGCTGCATCCCGCCGCTAGACCGCAGGGCGAGTGCGCCATCGGTCTCGGGCAAGGAGACCGTCGCCCCATTGGGCGGAAACATCACTTGAAGCGGCGCGCGCACCGTTCTGTCCGCAAGCACCGGGCGCGGTTTGAAACGGCGCATGGAGGTCGGCAGCGCGCTGTTATTGGCCGCCTGCAAAATCGTTGCCGGCGGATCTTCCAGCATCTCTTCTTCCGTAGGCAGAAGATCAAACACTTTCATAAGGACCGGCGCCGCCTCGTTGCGGCCGAACCGCCCGGGCCGTGTGGAACCGTCCGCTCGTCCGATCCACACGCCGACCGTGTAGGCGGGCGATACGCCGATTGCCCAAGCATCCCGAAATCCATAAGACGTTCCTGTCTTGAAGGCGATGGGACGGCCGCGGCTAAACCCTTGCCCCTGCGCCAAACCGTCCGGCAAAGGGCTGCCCTGCAGAATGTCGCCCACATACCAGCTCGCCTCCTGCGACATCAGGCGAAATGCGGACGGTGCTTCCTCCCGGTCGTTCGCAGCAAAAGCCAATGGCCGAACACGGCCCTCATCTGCCAACGATGCGTAAAGCATGGTCATGTCGTCCAGGCGCATGCCCACGCCGCCGAGGGCCAACGGCAAGGAGGGCGACGCATGCCGCCCGCCATAACTCAGCCGGGCGCCGGACCGCGCCAAGCGGCCATGAAAATAATGCGGACCGAGCCGGTCGAGCAAGGCCACGGCCGGCACGTTAAGCGACCATTGCAGCGCTTCTTCAACGGTGACCGTCCCCTGAAAATTGCGGTTGAAGTTGCGGGGCGCATAGTCGCCAAACAGGGTTGGCCGATCTTCAATTAGCGTTTTGGGATGGAGGGGCATGTCATCGAATGCCATGCCATAGATAAAAGGTTTCAACGTAGAGCCGGGCGAGCGCACGGCCCGCGCAAGATCCACTTGCCCGGCGGGCCCCCAATAGTCGGCGCCGCCCAGATAGGCCCGTACCTGACGCGTCGCATTGTGCACGACCACCATGGCCATGTTTGCCCCGTCGCCGAACCACCTTTTTTCGCGCCGGGACAGACTTTCCAGCCGGCGTTGCACATGACCATCGACAAAGGTGGGGATGGTCTTATGGGCGGACCAGTTCTTAAGACGTTGGGCCAAATGCGGTGCATGGAACGGCAGCACATGCCGCCGGGCAATGGGTGGACCGGACAGTGCTTCCGCCACCGCCTGAGCGCTTACCCCCAGCTCCGCCTGCAGACGAGCCAAAACCTTCGTTTGGGCAGCGCGGGCCGCATCGGGATGGCGGTCCGGCCGCAACCGTTCCGGCGATTGCGGCAACGCCACCAATAAAGCAATTTCGCTAAGCTGCAGACGCACAGGCTCCTTCCGGAAATAAGACAGCGAGGCGGCCCGAACGCCTTCGATATTACCGCCGAACGGCGCGAGCGTCAGATAGATCGAAAGAATTTCGTCCTTCGTATACCGCCGCTCCAACTGCAGGGCGCGCACGGTTTGGCGCAGTTTCGCCGGCCACCCGCGGCCGCCCGGCTCCAGCAGCCGCGCGGTCTGCATGGTGAGGGTCGATGCGCCCGACACGATGCGTCCGTTTGCCAGGTTTTGCCGGACCGCCCGGACAATCGCCAGGGGATCTACCCCCCAGTGATGATCGAAACGCTTATCCTCAAATGATTTGAGGGCGGACAAATAACGGGGGTCTACATCCGCCGACGTGACACCGAGCCGCCACTTGTCGTCGGCGCTCAAAAAAGCACGCAGGATGCTGCCGTCCTTCGCTTGGACAACGACCGATTGATCCCGGTACCGGTCCAAGGGGGGCGGGTTGGCAAGATCGAGCGCAACCAATACGGCCAGGAAAAATGCGACAACCCCGCCAAATCGATATATGCCCGGCCACCCCATCTTGCGCGCGCTAATTACTGTCGGCGACCGTCAGTTGGGTGACGTCGGTGCGAGCCACCGCATTGGGCCGATACATATCTTCGGTCACTGCGGCCGGAACCACATAAGTGCCGGGCGTGACAGCGCGCACCATATAGGCCACATGGTATTTGGGATTCGGCTGCGGTTCGTTGCGACGCCGGTTGGAACGGTAGGTGCTGCCCACATTAAACGATGCGACAAACCGGTCGTCGCGGGCTTCTGCCACATTCGTACGCGTCAAACCCGGCAACCAAGCGTAGCCCCGCGCCTTATCGCCGCGTGCCGACAGGACCGCTTCGATCTCGAAACCCGCCGGCAAGAGATCCAACACCACCAAGTCACGGCGGGTGTTGTTTTCGACGGTCCCCTTGATGGAGACGATCAGACGATCGTTTTGCTTGACGGACGCCAGGTCGGCTGGCGCGCCGGCAAGCGTCCAATAGGTCTTGTCCACAGTGACGATGTTCGCACTGGCTGGCGCCATCTCTTTCAGCACCCCCTCGGTGGTAACAGTCCGCCACACGGGCCTCTCGCCGTCATTACGAATCGTAATGCCGTCATTGAGTTCCGATTCGCTGGGCACAAAACGTTTTTCGTGACTTGGGCCGGAGGCTTGCACACCTTCGATATCCACCGACAAAGGACGCCGCTGCCGGGCCAAGGCCGAGGCGGCCCGCACCATCCACGCTTTTTCTTGGGTAGTGGTGAATTGAATCGGCGGGCGGAGATCGAGGCTGCGATTGACCAACGGATCGATGACTTGTGTTTGTTGGGCTTCCACGGCCATGGCGGTGGCCCCCGCCACATCGCGCAACAAGGACCCATAGTCGATCGCTTCATAACGGCCGGGCAGCGACCCCGCCAACAAACGAAGCACACGGTCGAAATTCGCTTTGGCCCGCGCCCGATCACCTACGAGGGAGAGGGCCGCACCCGTGAGGCTGGCGGCCATGAGATCTTTGAAACCGCCCGCTTCCGTGTCGGAGAAGTAGCGCAGATCGCTCACACTCACGGCACCTTCCCGCGCCAAGACGTAGAACGCGTAGGCACGCGACGCGTCGGGCTGCCAGGTTTCGCCCGCCAGACGGCGCAACCATTCGAGGCCGCGATTAAGCGCCCCGTTGGGCACTACATAGCCCTGCGCCTTGGCCGTCATAAGGAAGTCGAGCGCAAACACGCCCAGCCACGCCCGCGTGTCCGTGCTGTACGGGCTCCACATACCGAACGACCCGCTGCCGTGCTGCATATCGACCACCCTGTCGACGGCTTTTTGAACCCGGTCTTCAAGCTTGGCATCCGGCCCCAACAAGCCGTCCTGAATGTCGCTCATCAACAGCAAAGGAAAGGCCCGGCTGGTGGTTTGCTCCAAACAGCCATAGGGGTAACGGTCGAGCCAGCGCACGAGCGCCGCGGCGTCATACCCCCGCGAGCTGGCCACATTGGCGACAATAGATTCCGTCCCCGGAACAAAAGGCTGAATGACCTGATCGGTGAGTTGGAAACTGTTCCCCGGCATGATCATTGCCACGTCTTCCTTGAAGACGGGCATTTGAGGCGGCCGCACTTCGATCGGCCATGCACGGGCAATGTCGAATCCGGCAGGCCCTTGGACCTTCAGGGAAACGGTCCCAAGGCCCGGCGCACCACCTTTGAGCGGCACCAGAATGGTTTTACGGTCGCCCAACTCCAACTCGGCTTCGATGGGCGATGCGGCGGACAGGGACACCGCATCCGCCCCTTCGAGTGTCGCGGTATACGCCCCGGCGGCGCCTGCCACATTGTGCAGCGTTAAGGTGGCGAAGCTTGCATCGTTTGGCGCGAGAAAGCGCGGCAGCGATACTTCCGCAACCAGATCGTCGCGCACGGTGAGGGGGGCTTCTGCATTGCCCAATTGAGTCGCATTGAAGGCAACCGCCATCATGCGCAATTCGCCGACGAAATCCGGCACGCGGAAGGTGATCTCGGCACGGCCCTGGGCATCGGTCTTCACAACACCCGAAAACAGGGCGACGGTCCGTGTGGGAACGGCCGACAATCCACGTCCGCCCAAACTGTCACCACCGACCCGAATGGTTCCGACCACATCGTCGCTGACTTCGATCAGACGGCCGTAATCGTCGCGCACATCCAGCCCCAGGCGCCGTTTTCCGAAATAGAAGTCGGTCGGCGACGGGCTTTGATAGCGTGTCAACTGAAGAATACCTTCGTCGACGGCCGCCAGCGTAATGAGAGCTTTCTCGCCGTCTGCAAGGCCCGATACGGTTACCGGCACGGTGAGGTCCGAACGGGGTTTCACCACGTCGGGCAGTTCAACGGCCACGTCCAGTGTCTGCTGACTGTGATCGACGCCGATCCAAGTCAACCCGATCGCGCGCACCGGCGCACGGGTTTCATCGGCGCTCAGCGGCTTGTAGCTTGTCACCAGAACATAAGCGCCACTGCCCCAGCCCTCGGACACGTCCAATTCCACTTGCGTGCCGTCGGCCGAGACGTTTACCAGTTGACGCTCATAGATTTCGTCACCGGCCACCAGGACAAGCGCTTTGCCGTCCACCGGCGGCCGAATATCGATGACCGCTTTGTCGCCTGCCCTATAGTTTTCCCGGTCGCTTGTAACCGCCACCCGATCCGGACGGTCGCGCGACGCACCTGCGGCCCAGCCCGCAAAAAAACGCATACTGGACGCTGCTTTGGAATCCGTATCGCTGATGGTGAAACGATACCGTCCCCAATCCACCAATTCCTTGAAGGCGACCGTGCCGTCGGCACCGGTTTCAAGCGTGCCACCCGAAACAACTCGGTCCCGGACGACAACTTCGTAGCGCCATTGCCCGTCGAGCTGATACCACTGATAGTCCGTATCTTCCCGCACCACCTCATAGATCAGGCTCTCGCCGGCAACCGGTGCACCATCGGAATCCAGTACGATCACGTCGAATTCGGCGTCCGAATTCTCCTGCACGCGATCATCATCGAAAGCCGGCCGGATGCCGATGGCGTTGCCGTCCGCACGCACCGGCAGAGAAACGGTTTGGAATATGGTCCGGCCGCCCGGCTCGAACAGTCCGATCTTGATCTCAGCCTTGAGCGGCTTTGTCGTCTCGGCCGAGGTTTCTACATAGCTTGTGGCGAGGGTCTTTCCCTGTGCGTCGGTCTCGTCCACATCGAACGGCACCACCACCGGAGAATAGGCTTCCTCCACCAATCCGAAACGGTAGTTCTTATATTCCGGGAAGGGCTCCAAGTCCGGAACAAGGCGCATCTCGCCCTCGCCCGCCAGATCGCTCGCCGGCGCTCCGTAGAGGAAACGTCCTTCTACTTCGATCGCCACATCCGCGCCGGGGCGCAACACGTCCGCCCGCGGCGTCAGCGTGACTTCCAATTTTTGCGGTACAAAATCCTGCACGTCGAACTTGACCCGCCCGACAGGCGGCTGTTTCGGATCCAGATGAGCCGCCACCTCCCACTGACCGCGCGGCGCGGTTTCGCTCAACACAAGTGCGGAATGCGCAACGCCGTCTTGTAAGTCGATACCGGTATAGCGGCGATACTCGTTCCCGTCAGGGCGACGCATGATCAGGGTCAAGGGCGCGTCGGCAACGGCGCGCACTTTCGGATCGCGCAACATGCTCACCAGATGAACCGTCTGTCCGGGCCGGTAAATCCCACGCTCCGTATACAGATAGGCGTCGATCGGTCCGGGTGTCGCCCGTCCTTCGACGCCGCGATCGGTCAAATCGAAGGCCGGGCGCCGCAGATCCAGAAAGGTAAAATCTCCGCCGGGGCCATAGGCCATGATCGCCACCGGTTCCGAGCCGCCGGTGCCCCGCATCAGCGCAGCCGGAAAATGGACACCACCGTCCCCATCGACCCGCTTGCGGGCAAGTTCGTCATTGTTGCGCGCCACCAAAGCGATTTCTATGCGCGACAGCGTGGACGCACGCTGCAGCGACCGGGCAAACACATGCAAGCCGTCAGCCCCACTAAAGCTGGTGAGACCGATATCGGAATCGATCACCCACTGCGCGGCTTTACCCTGATAGTACCGTTCCCACTGGTCGCCAACCGCTTCCCGGTCGGCCGCATCGGCGGCAATGACCAAGTAGATGCCCGGCTTACGCTCTTCGATCGCACGCCGAATAGGAAAAACCGTCGTCACTTCCTCGTTACGCAATGCGTCGACCGACATGGTGCCTTGCCACACCTGTTCACCTTGCCGGTTGATCAATTGATCTTGTTCGTACCCATAGAGCAGCCGCTGGTCGAGCAGACCTTCGCTCAATTGCGACAGCAGCCGATCGTTGACTCGCACGACCGTCAGGTCCAGCTCGTCCACATTGATGGTCTTGATCGGTAACCCATCCGATCCTTGACGCGGCAGCAGGATGCCGCCGCCGAACGAAATGACAGCCGGGCGGTCGCGTAATTCCACCGGAACGGTCTCGTCTTCCGCAAGGGCCTTGCCGCTTGCCGAGGGCAGGCCTTTCTTGACGGTGACGGCATATTCACGATCGAAACGCAACCCGGCCATACACAACCGAGCGCCTTGGACACGCAAACCGACACGGGTTTGTGGCTCAATCCTTATGTAGTCTTGATACTGAATATCACCGCCGGACTGCAGATCGCCGGTAAACACCAAGCATGCTTCTGCAGCGTCTTTGCTGGTGTCGATTTCAAGCCGCCGGAACTCAAAAAGGTCGGCGCGCGACGGCATGCGAGTTCCCGTACTCCGATCGGCGGCCGCACCGCTGTCAGAAGAGACGATTTCCATGGCATCGTCGATGAAGGCGTCCATCTGATCCGGCTGCTGCATGGCATAATAGCCGCCGGCCGCAGCGCCCAGAATGACAAGCGCTGCAATTCCCCAACTTACCCACCGCATGGCAAGAGACCTCTCCCGATGTGCTCAGTCACTTTTTGGGGAAGCACATTACACCGGCGCCTAATGACCAGCAATTCGTGTGATCTCCCCGTCTCCTCACTCTCGGCCCGGTTTTCGGCGACAATAGGGCAGACATGCGCGAAGGTGCGCGATTTGAAAACTGGACAGCGTGAAGCAACCAAGGCAGCATAGGCACCGCAAATGTGATTGGTATGACAGGGGGTAAGATGATTCCTTCGAAAGTTGCAGCAGCGCTGACGATCTCCGGCATGGTCCTGGGCCTAGCAGCCTGCAGTGAAGAAACCTCAACCGCGACGACGGAGAGCGCCCCCCAAGAAGCGGAAACCACCGCAGAGGCCGTGACCTTGCCGGCGCCGGATGCCACACCGGGCGATCCGGTCGACTTCTCCGGCTATGAAGCCTTCAAGCGCTACCATGTGAAATCCGGCGTCGTCGAGTACAGGCTCGAAGGAATGCGAACGGGGACGGAAACCCTGTATTGGGATGACTGGGGCGTGAAAGAAGCCCGGTACACCGAAGTGACGGTGAATCTCATGGGCGTCTCGCAAGACGTGAAGGAGAAGCTGATCGCAACGCCGGACGTGGTTTACACCATTGATCAGACGACTAATTCGGCAGTGAAAACGAAGAACCCCGGAGTGGGTTTCTTCAAAGACCTGAACGAAGATGAAATGGCGCAGATGAGCAAGCAATTGCTCGAAGCCACCGGCGGCAAACGAATCGGCACCGACTTTGTCGCCGAACAAACCTGCGAATTATGGGACGTGCCGCTGAGCGGCGGGCAAGAATGCATTTGGAAAGGCATTCCCCTATCGGAGTCCGGGTCGTTGGGCGGACTCCAATCCAGCCGCGTGGCGACGATTGTGGTCGCCGGCATCGAGGTGGATGAAAAGCATTTCATGCTGCCGGCAGACGTATCGATCACCGATAACACCGTCGAGGCTTCGGACGCACCGTCTGAATAACGTCTATGCCGTCGGGACCACGGCCAATAGCCGATTTATGGCCTGTATTGGGCGCGGCTATCCACCGCCGGCGGCGCCTCCTCCCTTCTCTTCTTGCGCTTTTGCGGCGCCTCCTCCCTTCTCTTCTTGCGCTTTTGAAGTGCCGAACAGCCATGAGAAAACCCGCTTGATACCACGCCAAATTTTGGGCAACAGCCAGGCGGCAAAGGCGATGAAGACCACCATCAGCACAATGAACAAGATCGGATAGTTCAGCGCGGCCCACATGCCGGTGAAAACGGCCACATCTTCGGCCAAAGATAGTCCGATATTTGAGAAGGGCTCGGGCGACGTGTTCACCACCACGCGAGAGCCCGCTTTCGTGGCATGCGACACCGTCGCCATACCACCACCCAACAAGAACGCCGCCACTTGAAGGGCCGGATCCGTTTCCCCGACCGCGGCCGCAGCCAAGACGGCACCGCCGGGTATACGGACGAAGGTGTGCAGCGCATCCCAGCCCGTATCGACGCCCGGCACTTTGTCGGCGACGAATTCAACCAGATACATGATGCCGGCGGCGGCAATCACCAGCGGATTCTGGATGATTTCAAGGTTGGCTGGCAGGTCGATGGCGCCGGTTTGCCCCATCAGTCCAAGCGCGAGAATCGCTGCATACAGATTAATCCCGCTTGCCCAGGATGCGCCCAGCATCAGCGCAACCGCGCCGACGACTGCTTGGCCTTCTTCCATGGCCTACCCTCCTATTCAACGCCGCACCATTCAATTTCCCGCCTTATCATGGGCGAGGCAATCTGAATAGGCAATGAAGGGATTGGGGCGAAAAAGTGCCGACTAGAGCATTTTAGTTTTTGATTGAATCGTTTTTTGGGATTCCCAACTGTTGCGAACAGTGATTCAAGGTGAGGGCTGGTGAAGGAGGCCAGTCCGGATGGTTCGACCTTATTCCAATGATCTTCGCGAACGGGTGGTTGCTGCGGTGGAGGCCGGGGAGACGGTACGCACGGTTGCCAAGCGCTTCGGTGTTGCAGTTTCGAGTGTCGTAAAGTGGTCTCGACGCTATCGAGAGACCGGGAACGTAACACCCGGCAAGATGGGCGGCCACCGCCGACGAGTTCTGGATCCGCACCGCAGCTTTATTGAAGCGCGGATCGAGGAGACCCCCCATCTCACCTTACATGGCCTCAAAGATGAATTAGCCGCGCGAGGCATTATGGTGTCTCACCATACGGTCTGGACATTCTTGCGCCGTGAAGGACTGCGGTTCAAAAAAAACACTGTTCGCCCTTGAACGCCGCCGGATCGACGTGGCGCGCCGACGGGCACGCTGGAAGGCGGCACAACATCGCTTCGACCCTCAGCACTTGGTGTTCATTGATGAGACTTGGGTGAGAACCAATATGGCTCCCTTACGAGGATGGGGGCCAAAAGGAAAGCGCTTACTGGGCTTTGCTCCCCATGGTCGCTGGCGGACACGGACCTTCCTGGCTGCTCTACGATGCGATCGCTTGGCGGCCCCTTGTGTATTCAATGGTCCAATCAACGGCGTGTGCTTCCGAGCTTATGTCACCCAACTGCTCGTCCCCACTCTCAAACCAGGCGATATCGTTGTTCTCGATAATCTCGGCAGCCACAAAGGAAAAGCTGTTCGGCACGCTATACATCAAGCCGGGGCAAAGCTCGTCTTCCTGCCGAAGTACTCACCCGACCTAAACCCCATTGAGCAGACCTTCGCCAAGATCAAACATTGGATGCGGCTAGCTCAAAAGCGAGACGTTGAAGATATCTGGCGACACATCGGGAAACTCATAAACACAATCACACCCAACGAATGCGCAAACTACTTCCAAAATGCCGGATATGCTTCCGTCAAAACATGAAACGCTCTAG
>JANQMY010000086.1 GCA_028279895.1 Alphaproteobacteria bacterium | reverse complement strand
AACCCTACCCTTGAACAAGCTCGGCGATCCAGGGCGTGCGACATGAAAAACCTCGTGACGAGCCGGTTGTCACAAGGATCGTGCTTCCCAGCAAAGCGGATACCGCTTTACGCCGCGGACTTGCGCCAAGTATGACATCGCGCACCGCGATCGCGAGCAGATTCCTAAAGCCGATTTTCCATGGATTTCCCGCCGGACATCTTCGACTTCATCGACCGCAACTACAAGCTCATCCGAGACTACGTGCTCCATAACGATGCCCATGCGCGCCAGCGCGTCGAAACCGATCTGGAGAGCTTCGTTATCAACGACCGAATGCCTTTCGATCGGTTCCTCGCCCAGTACGACCAGAAAAGCGGCAAGGCCAACCCGAACTACCCGAAAAGCCGGTGCATGAATTCCAATCGGGACGTCCGTTAGGACGGAATTCTACCGTGCCATGTCCAGACCATGCCTCAACTGCTGCAGGTCGTTTTCTATATCCCTCAGCGTGGCGAGCAAAGGCCGTGGCAAGGCTTCGCCGGTGAGCAGATAATCCTGGATCTCTTGCTGCTGTCGCTCGACCCGCGCCAACGTGTCGAGGGCTTTTTCGAAAACGATGCGTTTGTTGAACATAAGGACATGGATGGGAACCGGCCTCATCATTGCGGAGGATTTAGACAAGTCAAACCGAAACCGGCGAAAGACCTCAGCGCCCGAGGTCGGGCTCCGCAAACCAATCCTCGCGCAGTCGCTGTTCTTCCATCAGGCTGAAATCGTTTTCGCGCACCTGGTGCGACGAGCTTCTATCGACTTGTTCTGCAAGCTCCGCCCGGAGAACATCGCGGCGATAGCGCAATGCCGGTTCTCGCTTCACGGCCGCTTCTTTTTGCCGTTCGATCTCCCTCAGGCCTTTGCGAAGCCGGCGCACCTTATCCGTTTGGTTTTCTTCTCGGGACTTGGCGATGGCTGCCGCGCTGCGGCGATGCTCCACCGCCACCTCAAGCGTGCTTGGCAGGGCCGGCTTCGATCCCGGCAGGCTGAACAGTCGCCTTCTCCTCCGACCGATTTCCCGCGCAAGGCTCTGTTCTGCCCGCGCCAGTTCCTCGAACCGCCGAGCCGTATTGTTGGCGGCGAGTTCCAATTCGCGCTCCTCCCGGTCGAGATCGCGCAGCATTTTGGCCCGCCCCTGTTCGAGACGGCCCGGCTCAGCGAGCTGCCGCTCCAGTTCGGCCAGCTCCGCCTCCTGCGCCGCCAAGTCCTTCTTGCTTTCATCTGCCATCGCACTTTCCTCCTCAGGAAGAAAACATGGACGGCCAATTGCATCTTGGCAAAAGACGGAACTCCGTCTCTCGCCGGCGGTTGATGCCGAAAGTACCTGTTGGCACGATGAACTCCGAATACGACAAATCCGCAGAAGCTCTGTTGAGCGAAACCGAACTGGAAAAGATGGAGCGGCTGCTCGCGCACCTGATCCTCGATGCGGTTGACGAGCGGGAACGAATGGCCATCTTGCGGATTCATGGCCGCCTTACGCGGATCTATGAACGCCAGTCGACGTTGCGATCATCCGAAAAGCGCCTGAGGACGCTCACAACGCAAATTTCTCGATAATCGCCCGCAACTCCGCCAGATCCTTGCCAAAGCCGTATTTCGGGCGTTGGAATTTGTGCCCCATCAACTGCGCCTGGGCCCGGTCGACCACATCGTTTTTGGTCAATTGATCCTGGAACCAGTGGCGCAGGCTGTAGAGGCTCTGCTTCGGCGCGGTGACAAGGCCTTCTTCGCGAAAGTACCGGTTGACGACGCTGGTCGCGTACATGTTCTTGCCCTGCCACTTGCCCCAACCGCCGCGATTGACCAGATCCCGAGCGGCTTCAAGCGAAACACCGACCAGCGGGATTTGCCGCTCGGAATGATCGGTCTTCAGCGATCTTGTGCCATTGGCGCGGATGTGGATGAAGGGAATCTCGGCGGAGATATCGATGTCATTGAGGTCCAGCCCGATCGCCTCGCTCGGTCGGGCGCCGGTATTGACCAGCAAACGCACCAGAATCCGCAGTTCCGGTTTCAGGCCGTGCAGAGCACCCGGCGCCAACAGAGTTGAGCGAATGAAATCGCTCGAAAAAGGCTGCCGCGTCTGCTCTTTCGTATCCTTCAGCCGAACCCGGTGAAACGGGTTCACGCCACTATGCGCATCAATGTCGAAATTGACGGAAAACAGGCGGCGCAGGGAATTGATCTCGCGATTGGCCGTGTAGGGTTTGAGGTCCTTCTTCTCTACCCGCTCCATCCACCACGACCGGAAGGCCAAGGCATGCTCGCGCTTAACCTCGTACAAGGCCAACGCGCCGACCTGGGCTTCGAAATTCCGGATCGCTTTCAGATAGATGTTCCGCTTCACCCGTTGCTGGTCTTTTGAGAGCCGCATCCACTCGTCCTTGATGTGATCCCAGAACCGGTCGAAGGCTTGGGCCAAATTCAGTTTCGGCTCCTCGATCAGACCGAGCACGGCCTTTTGTTCGTCCGGCGGCCGATCACCCAGAATCAGCAGCCGCAATCGCGTCAGCAGTTCATCGTCGCGCAATTCCGTCGCCGGTCGATAGCTGAGTTCGGCATCTTGGGTCGTAGCTATGGCGGCCCCATACCGACGCGCGGAATCTTGCGACCTGAGCGACACGCCGCGCTCCTTTGCGTCTCGCCATTTCCGGTCGAGATCAAGCGAGATTTTCGCCGCCTTCAGCCGTGCTTCGGCGTGGTCGGTGGTCTTGAGGGAAAAGGAAACGATCGCGTTCGGTTCGACGTCCGCATATTCCCTTGGACGTCGGCGCTGGTAGTACCAGCGCGCGCCGCGGCGCACCAGATGCTGGCCGGACATGGGCTTCCCTTACATACAATTTTACATACATGGGCGTATGTCGTTGCAGTTTGGGAATTCCTACATCCAGCCTTTTCAAAGGGTTAGCCACAGGCCTCTGTCGGTCGGAAGGCAAATGGTGCCAGGAGAGGACTCGAAAATATCACATAATATCCTGATATTAATAATATGTTTCTTGTCCAGTCTAGGTGTTACCCGAACTGATACCCGAAAGGAAAGTGAATTTAGAGGATCGAGTCTGTAACCGGGACTGTCTCCAAGCTTCATACGCTCATGATTGCATCGATGGTGTTATGGACGCTCAAGCTTGCAACACTTGTTTTAACCCCCGTTTTTCTGAGTTCGTCGGGAATGAGGAAATGTCCATAGCGGCTTCGACAGACGAAGCACATCTCGAAAAAGTCGTAAACCGGTGATAGCATTTTCGTGCCCGCTAGCAGGTATGGCTCGGGCGTCGCGACGCTCCTAATCAAGGAGTGTTACGATGCAACTGAACCGACTGCTGGTATCGAAGAAGGAGCTCAAATCGCTTGGCATCCCTTACAGCCTCTCGCACATTGCCCGATTGGAAAAGGCCGGAAAGTTTCCCCAGAGGGTGAGACTTGGCGCTTGCCGTGTGGCTTGGAGCTACGAGGAAATCTGTGAGTGGGTAAACCAGCGGATTGCTCAACGTGATCCGGCTTCTTGAGGCTGGTAATCGCTCCTTTTGACGGGGTATGGGAGGCCGGGGTGCACACTCGGCCTCCCTTTTTCGAAAACAAAGATGCTTTAACTGACTAATATTGCCACAACAATCCCAAATAGTCCGACAACGGCTGCAATAACTAAAGCCGCAATCTTCCAATTTTCTTCAATTTTTCTTAAGCTCTCTCGTGAAGTTATTAGCTGACGATTCGCAACAACATCGTTTTCGAAGCCCTTAATCTTTTCTACGGACGTTATTATATGGGTGCATATTTCCTGGATTTCGGCTAACCGCCGACTTAGAAATTCTTTCTCTTCATCATATTTTTCAAGCCTGTGTAAAAACCTTTCCGTTTTACCAATAAACTCTCCAATTTCATGCATTGTTTCTGGACGAACCACATCCTGAAGTTCCTTTGATTTCATTAGAATGTATGATGTTCCAGTCAAACATGCTTGTGCTTCTGCTTGTCGCAGCAATTGTTGAACCACAGGAGAATTGTCGCTTGGATTGTCAAAAAAAGTATGACATGCTGCTATCACACTAGCCCCCACTTGAGGCAATTGAAGATTAAAAGATAAAGCACATGTCTCTTGGATACTTATAATATTTGTAAGCAAATCAAATATAACATCCTTAGATTGCAATATATCTCGGACAATATCTTCTTCTGAATCCCCCATACGCATCCCCACCAGATAAAAATATAAGCAGCACAAATTTACACTAGCTGGCCGCCTGTCTATACCTCTGCCTTAGTTTGTGGTGGCATGGGTTATTTTTGAAAAACTCAATAATTCGCTTTTCATTTTCTCTATTTACTAATTCCAAGACCCTTTTATTTATTATTTCCAATTTTTGTTCACCGCCTGATAATTCGAATTTCACTCTTTTGCTAATATCCCTTAGTATATCTATTGTTCTTTCAAAAACACTTTCCGATCGGTTTTCTTTTAAATTCATCATGGTCATAATCCCATATACTTCTATCCGATTCAAGTTTGCGCATATAAATTTTATTGACAATAATTGTGGGCTATGTGTTTATTTATGTTGCCAATATTGAAGCAGCTTATCGGATAGCTTAGCGTCCTCTCATACCGGTAATGGCCAACAATGGAATCCACCTGTCGTTAGCCTCATAGCGTGAAACCCTATCAACGGCACGGGCACGTCAAAGCTGTACCACTCATGAGCCGAAACACCTCTACCATCTACGTTCGTGTGGCACGACGACAGACACTTTATGAATCTCGGTAAACTTTCTACGAAGATTCGGGAAGATTCGGCATTGCAAGGCGGTATTAGCTCGGATAAGAAAGGGCTCTCTGGGAAAGACCCATACGAGGCTACATCATCTCATGCCCCATGCATTAGAAAATAAGAAGAAAACTCTAGTAAGTGACATTCTAGATTGCCTTATCGATGAGTTTGGGGAGGAGCTTAACGTCACCAGGAACACTTTTTCGACTAGTTTTAGCGAGAGAACAGGAATCTCTGAAAGAGCAGCCTACCAATGGCTTCAAGGGAAAGTTAGTACTTTAAGAAAAGATAGCGTTCAAGCGTTAATCGAGTTTTTCCGACCGGCACTTCCCTCAATTAATTTAACGTGGTTTGACGTTAATAATATCGAAGAGTTTAAGGAAAGATTACCCTTAAAAACCGGCCGCGGTTATCCGTGTTTTGGAATACCGGAAGGAAAAATTTTACAAAAAGAAAT
>JANQMY010000053.1 GCA_028279895.1 Alphaproteobacteria bacterium | reverse complement strand
TCGACCGGGCCTTTGCCCGCGCCATCACCACCACGACCATTCGGCGGCAGGGCCAGATCGACCAAATCATTCGGCGCTTCACCAAGAAAGGCAAACTGCCCAGCCGTTCCCGCGCGGCCCTCAATATCCTGCGCGCCGCCGTGGCCGAACTGGTCTTCCTCAACGTGCCACCCCATGCCGCCATCGACAGCGCCAACCGGCTGACCGCGCGCCACAAAGTGGCCCAACACTTCCGCCCACTGACGAATGCGGTGTTACGCAAGGTGGCCGAACAGCACGATACGGTGCTGGCCGATCAAGACGCCTATGCCCTCAACCTTCCAGATTGGCTGCGCAGCCGTTGGGAAGCGCACTACGGCGCCGCCGCGGCCCGCGCCATCGGAGAAGCCTGCCTGCGCGTACCACCTCTGGACCTCACCTTGAAAGATCCCGGCGAGACGGACGCGTGGGCCGACCGGTTGAGCGCACAAAAGCTGCCCAACGGTTCCTTACGGTTGGCCCAAGCAGGGCAGGTGGAGCAGTTGCCGGGGTTCGAGGACGGCGCCTGGTGGGCTCAGGATGCGGCCGCCGCCCTACCGGTCCGGTTGTTCGGCAACGGGGTCGCAGGACAAACCGTGCTCGACCTGTGCGCCGCACCGGGCGGGAAGACCGCGCAGCTCGCCGCACAGGAGGCCCAGGTCATCGCCGTGGACCGGTCCGGCACGCGCCTGCAACGGGTCCATCAAAACTTGGAACGATTGGGTCTGGCCGCTGCAATTGTGGAAGCCGATATCGGCACCTGGCAGCCGCCCGCCCCAGCGCCCTTTGTTTTGCTGGACGCGCCGTGTTCGGCTACCGGCACGATCCGCCGCCATCCGGATATTCTGAGGTCCAAATCGGCACGCGACATTGAAGACGCAGCAAAGGTGCAACGCACCTTATTGGACGCGGCCGCCCGCATGGTGGCGCCGGGCGGCACCCTGGTCTACTGCACTTGTTCGCTGGAACGCGAAGAAGGGGAAAATCAAGTGGAGTCGTTTCTGGCGCGCCACCCCGCCTTTTCAAGATTGCCCGTCGCGGCAGAAGAGGTGTTCGGCCAGAAGCAATTCATTACCCCGGACGGCGATGTGCGGACACTGCCCAGCCATTGGCCGGACTTGGGCGGCCTTGACGGGTTTTACATTGCCCGCCTCTCGCGCAAGTAATAAGAGGCCTTGTCTAGCAGTTGAGGGCTGCCTCTATTGACTGAATCTCTTTTGCGGTGCAAGTTTTTGAGGTTTGAACTGCCTTGCAGATTTCAGGAATCTTGTTTGCGTCAATTCTACCAATAACTCCACTAACCCTAAGAGCTTCGTCTACTAGGAACTCGTCTAGATCGTATGGTTCTCCACATTCCAAAAAACTGTCCCACTTCAAGAACGGATGAGTTGATTTTTCAAGCTTAACGGCAATCTGCCAAGGCTTGGAGTTTATTCGGAAAAAGAAGCCAAGAACCGGATCAATGCATACCACCATTTTTGGGCCCGGCGGTGTTATGCAAGCGTCATCAATCCAAATTACATCAAGAGGATTTAGGCCCAACATCCCTAAATTTTCATGTAGGGAGCAGATTCGCGCAGATAAGCAATGCGATCAGCCTTGTCTTCTGTTTCTTCCAGCATATCTTCGTAGCTCATAAAGCCTAGACGCGCTGCTTGCCAGTCACTACCGTGCGTTGCTTTCGTCCGCTCACTGAATGTCATCTTGCAGGACTTTTCAAACCCGTCTCTAATCAGTTGGAGATTTGACTCCGATAATCCATTGATGTCGGGATCACTATTATCAATAAGCTGCAGTCGGAAGCCGTCTAGGATCCACGGATACCGATCAGTTTCCATATCCGCAAGCCAAATTGGGTCACCTTTAAGCATCTCGTAGATTTCTATCGGTACCGGCCCAAATTTCATTGCTCGGTAAGTCGCACCGAAGATTGGTCGGCCATGATCGTTGAGATGTTTTTTGTCCGCGAAGTAACAGGCTTTCAAAATTGCATGCAAATCGGTTTTGGCGCCCTGAGACAACATCCAATGTACGGCAATTCGCGCCTTCTCGGGCGAAAACTTAAACCTAATTGACTTCATGTCATTTCACGAGAACAAATCATAAACACTCGCATAATGTACATTCAAACTTGTTAATTTTCAATGCCTTAGAAAAAAGTGATTCGTTTCAGTCACTTAGTACGACCTGATGGAGGCTCAGAGGAACCCGTTCTGCTTTCAACATCTTAATGGGAGGTCTAGATACAGATCTTTGCCATCGACGGTAACTGCCCTGATAGCTCATTCCAACAAAGCGCTAAGTCCTTGCTTGCACGCCCAGAATCCCGGTGATAATCCTGATTCATGAGCGATTCGCCGAAGATCGCGCCCTCCATTCTGGCGGCAGATTTCGCGCGGCTGGGCGAAGAAGTCAAAGCCGTGACAGAGGCAGGCGCCGACTACATCCATGTGGACGTCATGGACGGCCATTTCGTGCCCAATATTACCATTGGGCCCGACGTGGTTCGCGCCCTGCGCTCCTACTCTAAATTGCCGTTCGACGTGCACCTGATGATTTCACCGGTCGACCCTTACATTGCCGACTTTGCGGATGCCGGTGCGGACATTGTTTCCGTCCACCCGGAAGCGGGCGCCCATCTGCATCGCACACTGCAACTCATCAAATCCGCCGGCAAGAAGGCCGGCGTCGTCCTCAACCCGGCGACACCGTTTGACGTGGTCCGTCCGGTGCTGGGCGATGTGGACCTGGTGCTAATCATGAGCGTGAACCCCGGCTTCGGCGGGCAAAGTTTCATCGAAAGCCAGCTTTCGAAAATCGAAGAAGCGGCCGCCACCATTCGCGCCAGCGGCCGGGACATTGAGCTGGAAGTCGATGGCGGGATCAATTTCGAAACGGCACCCCGGGCGATCGCGGCGGGCGCGACCGTTCTGGTCGCGGGGACCGCAACATTCAAAGGAGGGCCGGCGTCCTATGCCGACAACATTGAACGCCTCCGTCGCGGAAGCTGAAATTGAGCCGCTCCCTCCGGAGGCGGAAATCGCGCCGCTGCGCCGGCGCAATCCCCATGTGGATGTGGCGCTGGGCCTGGATGCCTTTTTCGATCTTGCCCGCGCCACGACCCGCGCCTCGTACAATCTGGCCCTGGAACAGGTCTTCCAAACACCGATCTATCGCCTGACTTTGCGCGGGCCCATGCCCGATCACATCATTCGCGCCCCGCAGGAGCTGCGCCCCGGCAAGACGCGCCTTGCCAAACAGCTTTTGAACGGCCAATACACGTTTTGCGGCGACACTCTTCAGTGCTCGGATCAAAATCCATTTGGCGCGCGGCCCTTGAACAAAGCCTGGGAAGCCGAATTACACGGTTTCGCTTGGATTCGGCATTTGGCGGCCGTCGAGGGCGGCAACAAGCGGGCCCGCAGTCTGGTCGATGCGTGGTATGAAACCGCCGGGACTTGGAACACGCAGGCCTGGCGGCCTGACGTGATTGCCCGACGCCTCATGTCATGGATGGCCCACAGCAAGTTTCTGTTCGAGGGTGCCGACATCAAATGGCAAAGCGATTTCATCCGCCGCATGGCTCGGCAGGCGCGCCATCTGAACCGCACCGCCGGCATGGCGGCCCCAGGCGAACGCAAGATGACCGCTGCCATTGGCTTGGCCTTGTCCGGCCTGTGCCTGTCGGAGGGCACGCGGCGGGCGGCCAAGGGCCTGAAGCTGGTGGAACGCGAGCTCAACCGTCAGATCTTGTCCGACGGCGGTCATATTAGCCGCTGCCCGTCTATTCATCTGTCCATCCTGCTCGACCTGATCATGTTGCGTCAGGTGATGAGCAATACGAATACTCAGTGTCCGGATAACATCCAACACGCCATAGACCGCATGACGCCCATGCTGCGCTTTTTCCGGCATGGCGACGGCCGCCTTGGCTTGTTCAACGGCGCCACGGAAGAAGAAAACGGCGCCGCGGATGCCGTGCTTTCGCGCGACGAGTTAAATGCCGCCCCGCTGCTCCATGCCCGCCATTCCGGGTATCAGCGCGTCAAGGCCGGCAAGACCACGGCCTTGATCGATACGGGCCCGCCGCCGCGCGGCCGCTTTAGCCAACGGATGCATGCGGGCTGCCTTTCGTTCGAACTCAGCGCCGGTCCCCACCGTTTGGTGGTGAATTGCGGCGATGCCCGCGATCACGGCCTGGACTGGCGCATTGCCTGCCGCACGACAGCCGCTCATTCCACGCTCACCGTGAACGACACGTCGTCGGCCGCATTTCTTTGGGGCCGTTTCTGGACGGGCCTTTTGGGCGAGCGCCTGATTGCCGGCCCCACAAATGTGGTGTCCGAGCGCGAAGACGAAAATGGCGCCACCTGGATTAATGCCTCTCACGACGGTTATGTGGAATCCTTTGGCCTTATCCACGAACGGCGCCTCTATATGGATGCCAATGGCGAGGACTTTCGCGGTCAGGACACGCTGTTGCGCACCCGCGACGAACCGGACGGACAAACCGTCAACCAAGACTTTGCCTTACGTTTCCACCTCCACCCGGATGTGCGCGTTTCCATGGCCCGCGATTCCCAGAGCGTTCTGCTGTTGCTACCCAACGGGGACGGCTGGCGGTTCCGGGCTGCGGGCGGCACCGTCGGTTTAAGCGAAAGCATCTATTTGGGGCGCCCCGGCGCCATGCGCAAAACCACACAGATCGTCGTCACCGGCGTCACCTCGGACGACCCCAGGGAAGCCGCCTCGGTGAAATGGGCGTTTCACCACCTCAAAAGCACGGCCTCCAAGAAATCGAAGCGCAAGAAAACGACGGAACCGGAGCCGGCCTAAACGTCCTGCGCCCCTGGCCGCAACACCACGTCGAAATCGCAAACCAGCAGGTCGTCTTCCGGCACATCGCGGAACTGCGGTGCAAACTTCTCGCGCGGCGTCGGCACTTCTTCAAAACGCCGAACGCCCGTGACTTGAGTGGCAAAACCCGCTTCGTCAAAAAGATCGACCATCTCGAAAAAGCGGATGCGGTTGGTGTAGAAGCCCGACTTGGCCATGAAGTCCGATTCCCAAACGCGGTCCGAAAAGCGCAAACTATGAAGGGCGTTCGACAAATGATCTTGCAGATCGATGCGGTGGCTGGCAAAGGCGCTCGGCGCCATCAGCCGGCGCAGTTGGGACATAACCGGCAAGAAATCGGCGCGCCGCACATGTTCCAGCACGGCTTGGGACATCTGAAAATTAATGGTCTCCGGCGGGATTGTCCGTAAACTGACGAGGCCTTGAGTCAGATAAACCGCATTGCAGGCGTGCAGCATGTCGTCAAATGTGGGGGCCGCCAGCACCGCCGACATATCATGCCCCTGATCGGCCAAGGCCCGGGCGAGGTTGTGATAGGGCTCCAAATCTTTTTGCGCAAAATCGCCTTCATCCACCAAATAGGTCTTGCCGGCCCCGGCGGCAAAAGCCGTTAACGCGGTGGTCGCCGCATCGCCCGGGCCGAGTTCCAACATGGTAAAGCCCGGCGCCAGGGGGGCGCCCGCCGCATTCGAGTGGAAATCGAAAACCTCCAGCGCGCGGTCGGGATCGTCCATATAGCCCAGCCGGAAAAGGTTGAGCCGCTGCCACAGACCGTACCCGAATGGCAGGCGGGACAGCACCACTTTCGCGGCGATTTTGCCGTACCAGGGGATGGATTGCTTGACGCGCTCAGAAACCATAGGGCTCCCTCATACAACAAGACGCGGAGGCGCCCTACCCTTTTTGACCAGTAAGGCCGATTGCGCCGGCCGCGCAGTTTCGTTATGCACAATCATTCCTCTTCAGCAGATTCATGCCGTGCCCCGCCTTCTGATCGTAGTCATCGACGCCCCGTTCTTCGTCACGCACCGCCTGCCGCTGGCGGTGGCCGCCAAGAAAGACGGCTTCAATGTGCATGTGACCGCCCCGATCGACCCCGCCTCGCCGCGTGGCGACGAGGCGGCGCGGGCAACGATTGAGGCACAGGGCCTCACCTTCCACACTTTGCCGCTTAAGCGGTCCAGCCTGAATCCGCTGAAGGAATTGCGTGTGGTCTGGGCGATCCGGCGCTTGATAAAAAGCTTTCGGCCGCATGTGCTGCATTGCGTGGGCACAAAGCCCGTCATCTATGGCGGCCTGCTGACGCGACTATTCGGCGGCCCGACGCCGGTGTTCGCGGTCACCGGCCTTGGCACGGTTTTTATGGGCCGGGGTAAGCGCCACCGATTACGGCAGCGGCTTATGCGCGCCGGATTTTTGAACGCCTTCCGCGCCCCCCATTGTCAGATCATCTTTCAGAACCCCGAAGACGAGGAAGTCTTCTTCGACAGCGGTGTTTTGAAAGACGGCCACTATCACATGCTGGGCGGTGTGGGCGCCGACCTGGAAAAGTTTCACCCCCGGCTGCGCGCCGAGCGCAAGGCGCCAGATCATACGCTGACCATCATGCTGGCAGCCCGCCTCATCGAAGCGAAAGGCGTCCGCCTGTTCGTGGAAGCGGCACGGCGGCTTAAGACAAAACATCCCGAGCTGCGCTTCGTGTTGCTGGGCCACAGCGACCCGGAAAGCCCTACCGATATCGGGCGCGAGGAAATCGAGTCGTGGCAGCGTGACGGCATCGTCGATTGGCGCGGCCATGTGGACGACATGCCGACCGCCATGGCAGAGGCCGACATTTTTTGCCTGCCTAGCCACTACCGGGAGGGCGTCCCCAAAGTGTTGCTGGAAGCCGCCGCCATGGGACTGCCTGTCGTCACCACGGATATGCCCGGCTGCCGCGATGTGGTGACCCATGAAGAGACCGGCCTGGTGGTCCCGCCGCGCGACGAAGGGGCGCTCACCCAAGCGCTGGAGCGGCTGATCAGCGACGCCCCCTTCCGCGAGCGCGCCTCGAGCGCCGCCCGCCTGCGGGCGGAGCAAGAGTTCTCGGAAGCGCATTTTGTGGCCAAATCCCTGGAAATCTACCGCCAGGCGGCACGGGACGCGGGGGCTACCCTATAGGTGGCCTCTCGCCCCGGCTTTTTGCTATAGTCTGGCCCTCACGTGGGGCTTAAATCAGAATTTCGTCTCGTACCACTCAAGTGCAGGCGTAGCGGTCAATCGAATGGCTAATCCAAAGGAGTCGCTGACCCATCGGCAACGCATCCTGATCATGGGCGCATTGGCGTGCCATGATGCGTTGATGGCGGCCTTGGCCATGGAAACGGCCTTGTGGCTACGCTACCAGTTTTCCTCCACGCCTCAGCCCTTCTTCAGCCTGTGGGAAGCCACCCTCACCTTCACCTTGGTGGCCGCGGCGGTGTTCTTCGCCCATGGGCTGCACCGCGGCATCTGGCGCTATACCGCCTTTTCGAACCTGGTCACCATCGTTCAAGCCGCGCTGGTCAGCGTGCTGGTCTTCGTGCCGGCCCTGTTCGTAGCCACGCGGCTGGAGACGCTGCCCCGCTCGGCGATCTTTCTGGTCGTCCCGCTGCTGATCATCTTTCTGGCGCTGCCGCGCACCACCTACCGGATTGTCACCAGCGGCAATTTGCGGAGCGCTTTCTTGCGCGAAGATATTTCGCGCGTGCCGGTGCTGCTGATCGGTTCCGGCGACGACGCCGATGCTTTCATCCGCGAAACCCAGCGCGCAAGGTCGCACGCCTTCCGCGTGGTGGGCATCGCCGTGCGCGACCCCGCAATGGTGGGGCGCGACATTCGCGGTGTGCGCATTTTGGGCACGCTGGACGACATTGACAGGATCTTCGACAAGCTCGCCTTTCAAAACCGGCGCCCGCAGCGGCTGGTGCTGACCGGGCCCCGCTTCGATGACGGCAATGAAGTGCGGAGCATTCTCGAGGTGGCCGACCGCTTGGGCGTGAGCCTATCGCGCGCCGCGCGGCCGACGGAACTGCGGGCGGAAGACGCCAATGGCAGCCGGTTGGAGCTGCAGCCGATCGATGTGGCCGATCTCCTAGGCCGGCCGCAGAAGGTGTTGGACCGGCCCGCCATGGAGGCCCTGGTTCAGAACCGCCGGGTCATGGTGACCGGCGCCGGCGGCACCATCGGCTCCGAGCTGTGCCGGCAAATCGCGGCGCTCGGCCCGTCGAGCTTGCTGTTGGTCGATCAGGGAGAATACGCGCTTTATCAGATCGATCTGGAAATCGGCGAAAGTTTCGACGGTTTGACCAAGGAAGCGCTGCTGGCAGATGTGCGGGACAAAGATCTGGTGGACCGTATGTTCCGCGAGCACCGGCCCGACATCGTGTTCCATGCCGCCGCGCTGAAACATGTGCCGCTGATCGAGTTCAACGCCCGGGAAGGCGTTCTGACCAATGTGGGCGGCACGAAGAATGTGGCGGACGCCTGTATCTCCCATGGCATCAGCGCCATGGTGCTGATTTCGTCCGACAAAGCGGTGAACCCATCCAGTGTCATGGGCACCACGAAGCGCATCGCCGAGCTTTATTGCCAATCCCAAGCTATTGCGCAGCCGGCGACCCGTTTCGTCACTGTGCGCTTCGGCAATGTGCTCGGCTCGACGGGGTCGGTGGTGCCGCTGTTCCAGCGGCAAATGGCGCGGGGTGGTCCGCTGACCGTCACCCACCCGGAGATGACCCGTTACTTCATGACCACCCGCGAAGCCGTGGAACTGGTGCTCCAAGCGGCCGCTCTGCCGCGCGACGCGTCGGAAGCCGGCAGCATATTCGTATTGGATATGGGCGAGCCGGTACGCATCGCCGATCTGGCCAAACAAATGGTGCGCCTGTCAGGCTTGCGCCCCAGCACCGATATTCAGATCGAATTCACGGGATTGCGGCCAGGCGAGAAACTGTATGAGAACCTGTTTCACGAAGGCGAACCGCCCGGCCCGACCCCGGCCGAAGGCGTTTTGCTGGCCCACCCCCGTGCCGTGGACCTGAAAATATTGAAGCCGGATATCGAGCGGCTGCTGGAGGCCGCGCAATCCCATGACGAGGAAAGCCTGTTTCGACTGGTGCACCTGCTTGTGCCGGAGTTCGACTCGCCACGGGCGGTAAGTGCCGGCGCGCAACGCGCGGTGACATCGGAGTAATGCGCCGATAGCCGAGACGGCTTTGCCTTCCCGGCAAAGTGTGCTATCCGCCCTGGCTTCCCACCCGTCCATCTCTTTGGTTTGCGAGGCTTCGACGTCGCCATGGAAGCATCCTCTTTTTCTCCCCCCGATCTGCAGCCCCTCAAGCGGGCTTTGCTGTCCGTTTCCGACAAGACGGGATTGGTCGATTTCGCCACCGCCCTGAATGCGCGCGGGGTGGAACTGGTCTCCACGGGCGGCACGGCCCAAGCCATTCGCGATGCCGGATTGCCGGTGATGGACGTAGCCGAGGTGACGCAGTTTCCGGAAATGATGGATGGCCGGGTGAAAACCCTGCATCCTAAGATCCATGGTGGGCTGTTGGCCGTGCGCAACGACCCCGCCCATGCCGCTGCCATGTCCGAGAACGACATTGCCGGGATCGATCTGTTGGTAGTCAACCTCTACCCGTTCGAAGCAACCGTCGCCGCGGGCGCCGATTTTCCCACCACCATCGAAAATATCGACATTGGCGGTCCGGCCCTGATCCGGGCGGCGGCAAAGAATCATGGATATGTGTCGGTCGTCGTCGATGTGGAGGACTACGAAGCCGTCTTAAACGAGCTTGACGGCGCAGACGGACAAACCCGGCTCTCGTTCCGAAAGGCGCTGGCGGCAAAGGCCTATGGCCGCACGGCCGCCTATGACGCCGCAATCTCCCAATGGTTCAACCGTACACTGAACATCGAGGCGCCGAAATACCTTACAACGGCCGGGACGCTGAAACAGACCCTGCGCTATGGCGAAAACCCCCATCAGTCTGCCGGGTTCTACCAAACCGCAGACGCGCGCCCCGGAATTGCCACCGCCGATCAGGTGCAAGGCAAGGCGCTGAGCTACAATAACCTGAACGACACGGACGCAGCTTATGAGCTGGTATCCGAATTCGCCCCGGCAGAGGGCGCCGCGGTCGCCATCATCAAACATGCCAATCCTTGCGGCGTCGCCACCGGCACAAACCTGACCCAGGCTTATCGCGCGGCTCTGCGCTGCGATCCGGTAAGTGCCTTTGGCGGGGTGATTGCCGTCAACCAGCCGCTGGACGCGGAAGCCGCCAGCGAGATCACCAAGATCTTCACCGAAGTCATCATCGCTCCTGACGCGTCCGACGACGCCAAAGAAATCATCGCAAAGAAAAAGAATCTACGGCTGCTGCTGGCGGGCGGTCTGCCCGATCCGCACGCTGAAGGGGCCACCGTGAAAACCGTCGCCGGGGGCCTACTGTTCCAAAGCCGCGACAGCGGCCATGTGGCACCCGCGGATCTCAAGGTGGTCACAAAGCGCACGCCCACGGACCAAGAGATGGCCGACCTGTTATTCGCGTTCCAAGTAGGCAAGCACGTAAAGTCGAACACCATCGTTTACGCCAAGAACGGCGCCACAGTGGGCATCGGCGCCGGACAAATGAGCCGGGTGGATGCGGCCCGCATCGCCTTCCGCAAGGCGCAGGATGCGGCCCAAGAAGCGGGCGAGGACGCGCCGCTCACCCAAGGCAGCGTGGCCGCCTCCGATGCCTTCTTCCCCTTCCCAGATGGCTTACTGGTGACGGTCGAAGCTGGCGCCACGGCCGTTATCCAGCCGGGAGGATCGATCCGCGATGACGACGTGATCGCAGCGGCCGACGAGGCCGGCATTGCCATGGTTTTCACCGGCATGCGCCATTTCCGGCATTAGAGCGCCGGGCGAAAAAGTGGAACCCGGTTTTTCGCGTTACCGGCGCGGCGATCAAAGAATCGGTAGCATCGGACGATTTGTATAAATCGCCCGATGCTATAGAGCGCATTTGAAACAAATCCCGCCTAAAACCGCTTCTTAACTTCGCCTTGGCCTAATGGCCGCGACAGACAGCGGTTTAGGTTGGTGACATGTGGAACAATATCCTCGCCATGGGGATTTTTGTGGCGCTGTGCGTGGGGGCGGTAAAGCAGCTCGACCCGAGCCTGTTTGCAGGCGCCCCGCAGGGGGCCGGAGACCGCGCCTATTCTAACCAGCTCAGACGAACAACGAACGATGGCTATGGGGTCGTCACTCTGTTTGCGGGACGGCACGGCCATTTCTTCGCCGATGCCACCGTCAATGGCACGCATGTGGACTTTCTGGTCGACACCGGCGCCAGCTTGATCGCCCTGACGGAGCTGGATGCCCAGCGCGTCGGCTTTAAGCTGCATGAGTTGGACTACCGGTATCGCTCGAACACGGCCAATGGGATTGTGCCTGTGGCGGTGGTCAAACTCGACCACGTCCAAATCGGTGACATCACCGTTTACAATGTGGACGCCTCTATTCACAAAGGGGCCGGGCTCGACCAATCCCTTCTGGGCATGAGCCTTCTCGGCAAGCTGTCGAGTTTCCGCATGGACGGAACGCGGCTGGTGATGCGCCAGTAGCGCTCGACCTCTAGCGTCCAAACCCCCCTTGGCGAACGCTGCCGAGCTGACCTATCCTTCCCGAAGACCGCGCCAGAGATAAGGCCGGCACAGTTAGGGGAGGACGCACATGCGTTTCGTAACGGTTCGGGCCGCTGTTTTGGCCATCGCTCTGTCGGCATTCTTGGCCGCGTGCATGGAAGATCAGACGGCCAAGACGCCGGTCGCACCGGACCCCGACGCGACGACGACGGCGCCGGTGGACGATACGCGCGAGGTCTCCAAGCTCGGCTCGGTTGACGAGTTTCAATCGCGCGCCGCCGGTTTCGAAAATCCAGAGGCCCTTCCGGGGGCGGCGCTTTACAAAGAGCATTGCGCCAGTTGTCATGAAGGTGGCGTGGAAAA
>JANQMY010000052.1 GCA_028279895.1 Alphaproteobacteria bacterium | reverse complement strand
GCCCCCCTGGCCTTGAATGGGGCCGCGTTGGATGCTTCTCATGGTGTTTTGGTCAGGAACTTGTTGGAGTTCGCGCCATCGCGACCCGCATAGGGCAACTCTTCGACCGCGATGCCCGCGCTGCCGACCACCGACCCAACCCGGAATAGTCCGAACGCCAACGGCACCGGATTGCCCGCCTCGATCCGGTTGACGCCGCTGTTGAAGACGAAGGATGGGCGCTTGTCCGGGCTCTCGTTGCTGCCGATGTCAGGAGTCGGTGACAGCAGTTGAGAGACGCCGCCCAAGATCAGGCTAACACCTATGCCCTCTACAACCCCAAGTGCAGCAGCCGCAAACGCCTTTCCCCCAACGGCGGACAAGGCTTGCCCGACGCCAGGGATGAAGTTCAGGCCAATCAACGCCGCGCCGAGAATGATCTTCACGAATCCATTGCTATCGCCGCCCGCCCCCTCAACCACCGGCACGAAATGAATGTCACCCTCATCGGCCAGCAGCGTCAGGGTTTCCGCCTCATGCTCGAACCCATCCTCCAGGTCGCCGCTGATCACGTGAAAGCTGCCCTCCGACAGCCGATGGCGGAAACCCGGCACCTGCCGAGACAGCCCGCGCACAGCCTCCGCCGGCGACGCCACGTCCCAACAAAAAGGCCCACCGAAGCGGGCCAGGTCACCGTGCAAATAAATCGTTCTCACGAGACGCCATCCAATCCATCCGACCATTCCGATAGTTGCCTTGCCAGCAACGCCGCCAGCCTGTGCGAAATCCGTCCGATCCCCATCTGTCCGTCACGGGCCCTCAGCAGAACGTCAAAGCCGTTGCGATCGCCGGAGAGCCCAAAGCTGGTGAAGTCGACGGAGAACGATGCCTCGGTCGGCTTGCTGGCCATTCGCGTCATCCTTGTGCGTCGACCAGTGCGTATGGGCCTTGCCAAAGCATCCAGCCGAGTTGTTGAAACATCAGTTCCCAAAAGAAAACCCCGCCGGAGCGGGGTTCATGGGCACGACATTGTCAGCGAGTTATGAGGCCATCATGCGCGCCAATGCTTAGCGCCAGATCGATCAACGGCTCCCATTGTGCTCGCTGTTGACGCAAGAACGCCGGAGATGGTCTTTGGGCCGCCGCCAAAAACGAGGATCAGCGGCAGAAACAGTAGAAACTCAATGACTAGAAGCAGCCCAAAAAACGGGTTCGCCACTATGTAACAGAGTATCAGCTTCTTCCAAAACCTCAGATAAATGTCCGAGCGTGTTACTTCCGGCGCAGATGGTTTAAGCCTTTCTATTTTATGCTTTTTCCTGCCTCTTTCGGCAAATCTATCCAACCTTCTCTTGGGCAAGAACAGCACTATCAGCAGCACAAGCGGCAGCATTACGTTGAGCACAATGATCGACATCTGGTCGGCCGCGATCTCCACTCCCTGCCAAATGCCCTCGATGTTGTCCTGCGACATTCCGGGTAGCGCCGTCACGGCCTCGGCGTCGCGGAACAGGCTTTCACGCAACGGCTCCGTCAGACGCATTAGTAGAGCACACAGAAGGGCGTAGATAGCAAGCGTGCCTCCGGTAAGCACCAAGATCGATGCAGCGCTCATTTTGGTTTGCCCTTTGTCCTGTCCCTCATCTTGCCTTTCGCCACCCCGAAAGCGGCATCGTAAAAGATCCAACGCCCCAACACGTATGAGGCATAGGCAATCACCGCAACATCAATGTTAGCATAGATGGTAAGGATCACGAATCGGCTTTCGCCGAAGATCCACTCATACGCCGTCCCAAGGGCAATAAAGCAGCCTGCATCGCGGGCAAGACGGCCCAACAGGCCTTTCAGGTACTTCACACCTTCCTCGCCACAATACAGGCGACCATACACCCAATTCTAGTTGTGAATTAGAATTCTTCCAACTCATACCGCAAGAAATGCGTCACGAACTTGCGCCACCGCCCCATGGGCTCGCGTCGGCTGTACCGGCCGGGCAGGTGATGCAGGATCAGGCTGTTGTCGAGCACGATGCCCCCATGATGCGGCACGCCCGGCCGCCCACCGCCCGCCGGCAGGGACGCCAGAAAGACATCCCCCGGTTCGGCCTCATGCGCCACCACTTGTCGAAACCCCGCTTCGGCGAAGCCTTGCCGGTAGAGATCCCAGCCATTCGCCCACCATTCATTGTCGCGCGGGAAATCCTTCAGGATCACGCCGCGCTCCAGCCGATACCAATCGCGGATCAGCGCGTAGCAGTCGCCCTTGCCGTCCGTGCCGCTTGGCCCGTGGCGAAACTGCCGACCGATCAGGGGCGGCGGGTCCAACGCATCGCCCCAGGCCCACGGGTCGCCGGCCACCTCGCCATCGGTCAGCACGATCACCCAGGGCACGCCGCTGTCGATCTGCCCCTGGATATCGGCGGCCGACGGCTCGGCGCTGCCGTTCACATGGGAATGCACCACCGCCTGAATCTCGCCCCGCTTGGATGCCGCCACCCAGGCTTGCGGTGAAATCCTGAACGCCGTCTCCGGCTCCGGATGCAGGTTGCGATAGGGCCGGTACACGCTGTCGACGATCAGGCCACAAGCCTCGTGCGGATAGCGCTCGATCGCATCTTCCCTGACGGCGGTCGCAACCGACGGCAACAGCATCACCGCCACCCTTTCTGACATCTGACTTCTGACATCTGACTTCCGGCCGAAGGCCTCAAACCCGCGCCCTGGCCACACCCGGAAAGCCCCGAAACGGCAAAATGGCATTGTCGCCGAACCGCACCTTGCAGCCGCTGGTCAACTGCTTGTTGCAGACATCGTCGGCGCCGCTCGCCACCGGGTTGCCGAACCGGTCGAAGCTGCCGGCGCCGACATAGGGGCAGGTTGCCGCCGAATAATCGAACGTCTGCGTATCCGGGTCCCAGACCCGATAGCGCTGGTCGCACAGCCGCGTCACCTGCCGCCCCGGCACCAGGCGCCCCTCCTGGTCCATGGCGGCGGCCAACTCCCACTCGACATACACCTTGTTCTGCGCCGATTTCCGCTCGACGCGATAGACGTCCAGTGGCCAATGCGCCGTCGGGTCGGCCCCCGGCTGTCCGTCCAGAAAACGCGTCAGGGTCCGCAGCCGCGTGACCGTCGCGCCGACCAGATCGTTGAACTGCTGCAACAGCCCCGCGATCACCAGATTGACGTTGGCGATGCGCAGGCGCGGCGTCGGCAAGGGCCCGCTGCCGGACCATTCAAACCCGTCCGCCTCGATCGGCGTCGGCGGGTAGGTGTTGCCGGCAAACACCACCGGCTGATCGTTCACCGTGCCGCTGGTCCAGCGCAAGAGGCCGGCGCCGTGGCTGGTGCCGTCCAACGTCCACAGCTCGACCTTGGCGTCCAGCGCAGCCGCCTGTTGGGCTTCGGTTAGGGCTGACATTTGTTCGCCGCCGATTTAGGGTTTTACCATGTCGAGTCTGCTCACCTTCCTTCGGGACAAACGCCTTTCGCTGCGTAAACGCGTGAAGAAAGAAACCAACACCAATGATTGTGACATTGGCCATCTCCAAAGCTTGCTGGACCAAAAGCTAACGGATTTTTGCCAAGACGCATCAGCACTCGACAACGAACAGGCAAATCGTCTTTCGGAGAAGCTACTTTTCCTAGCTAAGGCGATCTCGTTTCACTCGTTTGAGCGACAGGCAGAAGCCTTCGACCGTGCGGAGAAGTTTGGCGCTCACTTCCTACCAGTTCATTTCTACAGCCCAATACCGTCGAGAGAAGAGATTGGTATTTCTACGGCGGATACGGATTACAGCAGAATACCAAACCTCAACCCAGATAGCGGAACAGTATCTCGACTTCTCGATACCTATTGTCGTTTCAGCGGCGAATTGACAGACATCAGTGAGTCTCCTTTAGAGACCATGGATTTTTATTGGTCAAACCCAGCGTTCAACGCGCTAGATGCGATCGGTCTATACAGCATATTGCGCGACAAAAGGCCCCAAAGGTACGTCGAGATCGGTTGTGGATACTCATCAATCATCGCACTCAAGGCCCTAGAAGCGAATGGCACCGGCAAGATGCTCTGCATCGAGCCGTACGAAAACGAGATGTTAGGCTCCATTCAGGAAAATACACGATATGTCGAAGTCATTAATGAACCGATACAGATAGTAGATACCAGTGTTTTCTCGGATCTGAATTCTGGCGATGTTCTATTTATTGATAGCACACATGTTTCAAAATTTGGATCAGACGTTAACTTCGAGTTCTTCCAAATAATACCATTTCTCAATCCTGGCGTATTAATCCATATCCATGACATACACTACCCTTTGGACTACCCTATCGGTTGGGTGCGGGACCGAAAGGTTTTTTGGAATGAACAGTATCTCCTGATGGCGTTCCTTAGCTTCAATAGTTCATTTAAGCCGATCATTTCGCACAGTCAGTGTGGCGCGAACAACAGGGACAAACTGAACGAAATAGGGCATGTAGTCGGTAGGCAGGTCGCGGGCGGCGGCAGTTTCTGGTTCCAGAGAACCAATTGAGGGCAAAGAAAAACCCCACCGGGGCGCGCTGGTGTAAACTAAGTGCTTGCGCGCCTTAACCTCGGAACCGGCAAGGTTTCTGTCGCCTCAAGGCCACCAAACGTTCACGAGCCAGGCGGCCATCGACAAGACACAACTTCTGCTGCTGGGTACCGTGTGACCATCACAGAACCCGCCAAGTTGCCCCCAAGCAACGACACAGAGTTGCCCTCGAAGGAGATCGCTAGCCCAACAAGGTGCCTGGTCAAACCCGCTCGCCCCGGAAGTGACAAAACAACAACACAGCCTGGCTCATAGTCTTCTTCTGGATGGCGTTGGTCCGCAACGCCCCATGAGGCCCATGATGCACTCTCAATTGATCCCGTTCCGTCAAATCCGGCCTGTGAAACCACCCAATTCATGAACGAACTGTTCCATCTCAAGGAGTCGTCGCTCCCGCGCGTTTCCTCACTAGAGTATCCGTTTTGATCAAGCCGTTTTGGAGGTCCATTTTCGTTTGTCGCGCAGGAGTGCATTTGCGAGGACGAGGAGTTTTCGCATGATGGCTATGATAGCGACTTTGGCGGGCTTTCCGGCGTGTGAAAGGTCGCGGTATAGGGCGAACCGTTATCGGACAGCCATTCCACCTGGTGCGGTGCGCGCAGGCTCGTGAAGCGCTTTTCGACGGCCTCCAGCATCATGTCGCGGATGTCGGAGCCCGCGATGCCGGCATTGGCGACGGCCCTC
>JANQMY010000033.1 GCA_028279895.1 Alphaproteobacteria bacterium | reverse complement strand
CGCCTGCCGGCACGCTGCGCGAGTTCCCCCGGGCATAGGGAATGATGCAAAAAGTACAGCGGTGGTCGCAGCCATTCTGAATCTGAACGAAGGCGCGCGCCCGTTCGCCGAAGCCGTCAAGCCCGCCGCCGTCCATGAGATGCCCGGCCGTCACGGTGACCGACATGATGTCGTTGACCTGCAACCGTTCCGATTGCTCGATGCCGAACGTCGGTCGATAGGTGGCAGGATCCAGTTTTTCTTCATTGCCCCAGACACGGGTTACTTCCGGCATTTGCGCAAACGCATCTGGATCTATCTGCGCCGCGCAGCCTGTGACAACAATATCCGCCGCCGGGTTTTGCCGCCGGGCCCGGCGAATGGCTTGCCGCGCCTGACGTACGGCCTCGCCGGTCACCGCGCAGGTGTTAAAAATCACCGTGCCCGTTTCCAATCCGCTTTCACGCGCCCGCTGACGCATGATTTCGCTTTCATAGGCGTTGAGCCGACATCCAAACGTCACAACTTCTGTGGACGGCCGGGCTGTCATGAGGCCACGCCTTCGGGATGGAGCAAACGGTCATCAATATCGCCGGCATAATCGAATTGGGTCGGTCCGGTCATGAAGATGTGATCGTCGGCAGCGCGCCACTCGACATGCAGCACACCGCGATCCAGTTCCACATCGACGACCCGTTCCGCCAGCCGCCGCCGGGCGGCCGCGGGCACGCTGGCACACGCCGCGGTGCCACAGGCTTTCGTAATACCGACACCGCGTTCCCAGACCCGCTGCCGAAACGAGCCGGCCGAGCGGATTTCCACCAAGCTTACATTGGTGCGCTCGGGAAACAGCATGTGGTTTTCGATCATGGGCCCAACCTTGTCGAGCTGATGCCCATTCACATCTTCCACAAAGAAGATGCAGTGGGGATTACCCACATTGACCGCGCTGGGTCCGAACAGGACAGGATCGTCAATCGGACCCAGTCGCAAATCCAAATTGCGCGTATCCATTCGTTCCGCAAGCGGAATGTCTTGCCAGTCGAAGCGGGGCTGGCCCATATCGACCGTAACCAGATTATCTCCGGCTGGGGTGCAGACAAGCCGTCCCGCATTGGTGTCGATCGACACCTGGCCGGCACCGCTTTCTTCCATCAGGAATTGCGCGACGCAGCGCGTGGCGTTGCCGCAGGCATCCACCTCGCCGCCATCGTGATTCCAGATTCGCATGCCGGCGGCAGCACCGTCCCGGCCCGGCTCGATCACGATGAGCTGATCGCAGCCGATCCCGGCAGTGCGGTCGGCAATCGCGCGCACAACGGCATCGTTCAGCGACACGGGCTGCTGCCGGGCATCAATGACCACGAAATCGTTGCCAAGGCCGTTCATTTTCATAAAGGGCTGCGTCATGGGGCTCTATATGGCGCGACACGGCCCATTTGACCAGCCTTAGTCTCCAGTACGGGGCACGATCCGGACCAGACCTTGCCCTGATCCCCCGATTCAGGCCAGATTCCCCTGTGATTTGGCCTCTACCGGGCCGTTGGGAGGAAGCACATGCTGGCTTGGTGGTTTGGTATTACTTTGTGGAAGCGGGTGATCGGCGCTCTGTTTCTGGGGATCGCCGCCGGCCTTTTGTTGGGCGACAATGCGGTCTATCTCAAGCCCATCGGTGATGCCTTCGTGGCAGCGATCCGCATGCTCGTGGTGCCCCTGATCTTCACCACCTTGGTGGCCGGGATTACTGCCATGGGCGAACCCGCGAAGCTGGGGTCCATCGGCGTGCGGGCGATCTCGCTCTATTTGATGACCACTCTCCTGGCCGTCTCCATCGGCCTTGGTTTCGGCATTCTGTTCCAGCCCGGCGCCGGCATTGATTTCACCGACGTGACGCCCAATCCGGTGGCTGCGGAAGCACCGGGATTAGTGGAGCGCCTTATCAACATCATTCCGACCAATCCCATTGGCGCGTTGGCGGACGGCAATGTGCTGTCGATCATCTTTTTTGCCATTCTGTTCGGCATCGGCATTTTGGTCGCAGGCGACAAAGGCCGCCCGGTCGGCGCCGTCATCGAATCCGGCGCCGAGGTTACCTTCCGCATCACCCATTGGGTGATGGAAGCCGCCCCCTTCGGCGTATTCGCTCTGATCGCCTGGGTCGCCGGCACAAAAGGCATCGAAACATTCCAAGCCATTCTCACCTTGGCGTTGGCGGTTTATCTCGGATGTTTTGTGCATATTGTGTTGGTCTATGGCGGTCTGGTGCGCTTTGTGCTGGGTTTGCCACTGGTGCGTTTCTTTCGCGGCATCTTCGACGCCCAAGCGATCGCCTATTCCACCTCGTCCAGTTCCGCAACACTGCCTGTGACAATTTCCTGCGCCCAAGACAATCTGGGCATTCGTCCGGCGGTCGCATCATCCGTTCTACCGCTGGGCGCCACCATCAATATGGACGGCACCTCCCTTTATTTAGGCATTTTGGCATTGTTCGCCGCGCAAGCCTTCGGCCTGCCCCTCGATTTCGGCGACTATGTGCTGGTGGCGGTGACCGCGACGCTGGCATCCGTGGGCGCTGCCGGCATTCCTTCCGCATCGCCTTTCTTATTGGCGACGGTGCTGACCGTCTTCGATGTGTCGCCCGAACAGACCGCGTTGATGGTAGGCTTCATTCTGCCCTTTGATCGGATTCTCGATATGATGCGTACCATGACGAATGTGACGGGCGACGCTGCCGTGGCCACGGCGATCGCCAAATGGGAAGACGAGCTGGACGAAGACACGTTCCGGACACCGGCGGTCGTCTAAGACACTGCTCATTAACCATAAAGCGCGCGGATCGCCCCACGCCGACGTCCGGGGGGTGCCTTGACTTGTCGCCCAGCCTTGTGATCGAGTCGGTTTATCTGGGGTCAATGGGGCGTTAACGCGTATACGGCATCGCTATGCCTGGTTTTCTTCGTGGCATGATAATGCTTGTGGTGGGCGGCATTCTCGCCGTGTGCGCCGCGGTGGCCTGGGTACTCCGTCCGGATGTGGTACCGAGTTGGGCAAGCGCAGCCCTTGACGCCGCGATCGCCCAGGAGTGCGGGCGCGCAGCCCATATTCTTCATGAAGTCAATTTGGCCGGTGCCGGCGGTGTAGCAAATGTTGCCCGCCAAGTCGCCGAACAAGGACCGTGCTTGGACATCACCCCCGAAGCATTGTCTGACGAAAACGCCCAAAACAGCCTGGCCTGGGTCGTGAGCGACGGTCCGATCTTCGACCCTGAGTTGGACGCCCTCGATTCGGAAACCGCTTTAGAGCCCGACTGGTGGCGCGCACAGCTTCTGTACATACGGTGTTGGCGCCGCTTTGGCCCGGACCGGTCAGTAGATCTGGTGCGCGTGGAACGCGCCATAAACCATGGCCGAGAGGGCGGTAGCAAACGCTTGGCGACCCAACAGGCCGCATGCGGCCAAGCTTATTTTTCCAAAGCGGTCACGTTCCTGGAAAGCGACGAGTTCATGTCCATGCACGGGAACATTCCCTACCGGCACCTCGTACAAGCTCAACATATGGGCTATGTCCCGGCAATGTTCGTACGCGGCAAGATGCTGGTGGAAAAGGATTGGCGGTTCAAACGGGTGGAACGCGACGACTTTGAAGGATATGCCACGCTGTTTGAAGCCGCAAAGGCCGGTTATCCGCCTGCGGAGCGTATGTTGGCTTTGGCACTGGCGGATCGAAAAGAAGTACGCCTGCCCGACGACCTCACCTATTTTTGGCTGGTGCGCGCCTGGACAAACTGGGAAGCCTATGACTGGCGGCTCGACAGCCGGCTAAAACAGTTCTCAAGTCGCCTGAAACAGCCTTACCCACCGAAGGATTTGTCTGCGGAAGACATTAAACGAAAATCAGAAAGCCGTCCGCCGGAACCGCGCTAGTTTTCACGAAACAACGACGGCCGTTCCGCAGGCCGTGACCATCATCATACCGCCGCCTTGACCCACGGTTTCATAGTCGATGTCCACACCGACCACCGCATTGGCGCCGCGCGACGCGGCCTCATCCGCCATCTCCTGAATGGCAATGTCGCGCGCTTCCTTCAGCGCTTTCTCGTAGGCCGTTGAGCGGCCACCCACAATGTCGCGCACGCTGGCGAAAAAATCCCGGACGATGTTGGCGCCCATGATGGCTTCGCCACTGACAAGCCCTTTATATTCGCGAATTTTTTTGTCTTCAAAACTGTTCGTGGTCGAAACCTGCATGGCGCCCCTCCGCAATTGATCCAACTGAGATTTGCAAGTGATTATCCGACGGCTTGAGTTTGAACCGCATCCGTCTTGCCGTTTTCAATGAAATCGATCCGGCCGTCTCGCAGGTGCACCACCCGATCGCAGCGCGTCGCAAGCGGGACGTCATGGGTGATCAAAACCAGCGTCGTGCCTTTGCGCTCGTGCAGGCCAAACATCAGCTCAATGATCTTTTCGCCGGTGTCGCCGTCGAGGTTGCCCGTCGGCTCGTCTGCCAGCAAAATCTTCGGATCGGCGATGAGCGCCCGCGCCAGGGCCACCCGTTGTTGCTCACCGCCGGAAAGCTGTCCCGGATAATGGGACAGGCGATGGTCCAACCCGACTTCGGCGAGCGCCTCGGCGGCCCGCTCAAACGCATCAGCCTTGCCCGCGAATTCAAGCGGAACGGCCACATTCTCTAGCGCCGTCATGGTCGGCACCAAATGGAAGGCCTGAAAGACGATCCCCACATTGTCGCGCCGGAAGCGCGCCAAGCCGTCTTCATCCAGCTTTGTGAGGTCATGCCCGGCGACGGTGATATCGCCACCCGTCGGCGGTTCGAGGCCGGCCAACACCATCAAGAGCGTAGATTTGCCGGAACCTGAAGGGCCAACCATTCCCACAGCTTCGCCGGACCCTATATCAAGGGACATGCCCTTGAGAATGTGGACAGGACCTGCCGCACTGGGCAGGGTCAAGTTCACGTCGCGAAGTGATATAAGGGCGTCTGACAAGAAATGTCCTTTTGGGGCGTGAAGACTGCCTTGCTTGGATATAGTGCACCGCCCGCCCGATGACCATGGTTGATCCGAATGAAAGCTGCTCTTTCCCTCTGCTTCTCGCTTTTCATTGTCGCCGCTTGGGGCTCGATGGCGTCGGCCGAAGACACGCCGCCGATCCGCCTGGTAGCACTAGGGACCAGCCTGACGGCCGGTTTCGGCTTACCACCCGAAGACGGTTTTACGGACCAGCTTGATCGCGCACTCCAAGCTGCCGGGCGGCAAGTGGCCATCCAAAATGCCGGCGTCTCCGGAGACACGTCTGCAGGTGGCCTTGCCCGGCTCGACTGGGCGGTCGGCGATAACACGCAAGCGGTGATTGTAGAGCTGGGGTCTAACGATGCGTTGCGGGGGCTCGACCCTGTCCAAACGGAGAAAAACCTGCGCAATATTCTCGAAAGGCTCAAAGAACGCGACCTGCCCACCCTGCTGGCCGGCATGCGCGCACCGCCAAATCTAGGCCCCGAATATGCCGCCGATTTCGAGCCCATTTTCGCCGCGCTCGCCGAGGAATTCGAAACCGTCTACTACCCCTTTTTTCTCGACGGGGTGGCAGCCCAACCGTCGCTCAACCAGGCCGACGGGATTCACCCCAATGCAGCGGGCGTTGCCGTTATTGTGGAACGGATCACGCCCTTCGTTTTGACTCTCATTGACAAGGCCGCTGAACGTGCCAACACTTCCGAGTGATCGCCTGACTTCCCGCTTATAGGGGGATGTGAAATGAAACTGCCGGCTTTGGGAGGCTGTCATTGCGGCGCGCTTCGATATGAGATTGGCGCCGAGCCGCTAGATTCCGGATATTGTCATTGTGCGGACTGCCGGCGTACTACCGGCGCACCGGTCCTTGCCTGGGCAACAGTCCCGATCGATGCGTTTAAAGTGACCAAGGGAAAGCCGACCGTCTATCGCTCCTCCTCCGCAGGGGAGCGCCTTTTCTGTGGCAATTGCGGTGCGCAAATCCTGTTTCGGGAAACACCCGATCCAAGCTATGTGGACATCAACATTGCAACGCTAGACGTTCCCAACGCCATCGCGCCCGACTATCACATCTATTTCGCCGACAAAATCTCCTGGTTCGACACCAAGGACACACTGCCGCGTTACGCTGCGCGAGAGCCCGACGTCTAAAATCACCCCAACGCCATTTTTCCGTAGTCGACGGTCAGCCACCGTTCCGGCCGCACGCGCACCAAAATGTTGCCTTCCCGGGGCGTCCCCTCAACATATTGATCGCCCAACTCTTTACCCAAATACCGGTGGGCCAAGGTCCGCGTGGCCTCGTCGTCCGTCACGTCGGATTGCGACGTGATGGGACCCTCTACGCTCACATATTTGTAGGGCATGTCTTCCTGTTGGGCGACCAAGCTAAAACGTTCGGCTTGGGCCAACAGCTTACCTTTGCGCGAGTTCTTACCCGTGACAATCCAAACCTCGCCGCCCGCTTCATAGCCATACCAAATCGGCGCGCTCAGCGGTCCGCGCCCGGCTTCGTCGATGCTGATCACGCCTACATGAACATCTGCAAGAAACGCTTCTCTTTCATCTCGGGTCATTGCGAGCGACATGACGGCACCTTTCCTTTGGACATTGAGGGGAAGGCCACCATATCAGCCAAACAGTGCCGGTCTGGTCAAGCGCGGATTTGCACGCTACCACAGCGGCGATGCACGATGTGTCAGTGAGGGGAAAACATGGATTACCGAAAATTGGGCCAAACCGGAATTGAAGTGACGAATATTTGCCTGGGCACCATGACATGGGGTCAGCAAAACACGGAGGAAGAAGGTCACGCGCAAATGGACTATGCGCTCGACCGGGGCATCAATTTCTTCGACACAGCGGAAATGTATGCGGTTCCGCCACGCCCTGAAACCCAAGGGTCGACGGAGACAATCATCGGCACTTGGTTCGCGGAACGGAAAAACCGAGACAAAATCATTCTGGCCACCAAAGTGAGCGGCCGCAATCCGCAATTGGCGTGGCCGCGCGACTCCGGCGACGGCACCAAGCTGGACAAGGCAAATATTCACGAAGCGGTAGAAAAAAGCCTCAAACGTCTGCAAACGGATTATATCGATCTCTATCAGCTCCACTGGCCGGACCGGCCGATGAATCTATTCGGCGGACTAAATTACAAGCATATCGAGGCGGAAACCGTCCCCATCGAAGAAACCTTGGATGTCCTGAATGGCCTGGTGAAGGAAGGCAAGATCCGTTTTGTCGGTTTGTCGAACGAAACGCCCTGGGGTGTCTCAAAGTTCCTCGCCGCCGCGGACAACAAAGCTTTACCGCGGGTGGCTTCGATCCAGAACGTGTACAATCTGGTCAGCCGTGCCTTCGAGGTCGGGTTGAGCGAGTTCGCGCTGCGCGACCAGGTGGGCCTGCTGGCCTATTCGCCGCTGGCTCAAGGATATCTGACCGGCAAATACCGGAACGGTAAGTTGCCGGAAGGCGCCCGCAAGACGCTGTTCAACCGGCTGCAACGTTACGAAGGACCGGGCGCCGAACGCGCCATCAACTCCTATCTCGACCTTGCGGAGCGCAAGAGGCTCGACCCGGCGCAACTTGCCATCAAGTTTTGCGACACCCGCCCTTTTGTCACGTCGACTATTATCGGCGCCACGTCCATGGAGCAATTGAAGATCGATATTGACGCTTTCGATTTGCCGTGGTCGGACGAATTGGAAGACGAAATTCATGCGCTTCACTTGGAACAACCCACCCCTTGTCCGTAAGGGGTAGCGGGGTTACTCCATCATGCCACGCCTCTTTGTCGGGATTGTCCCTCCAACGCCGGTAAAAGCCCAGCTCTTATCGCTCATGGCGGGTGTGCCCGGCGCCCGTTGGCAAACGGAAGATCAATTGCATCTGACCTTACGCTTCATTGGCGATGTGGAAGGGCCCGTTCTGGCCGATATAGAATTGGCGTTGCGGGATATCCGGGTTGCGGCGTTCGATCTGAAACTGTCCGGCGTCGGCCAGTTCGGCGATAAACGGCCGCATGTCATCTGGGCCGGGTTGGTGGAAAGTGCGCCGCTGCACCGGCTTGCGGGAAAAGTCGAACAGGTCTTGCAGCGCCAGGGCTTACCGCCGGAAACGCGCAAATACACGCCTCATGTCACATTGGCGCGTTTAAAAAACCCAAACCGGGGACGTGTCTTCCAGTATTTGTCCGACCACGCCCTTTTTCGAAGCGATCCTTTTGGCGTCACGTCCTTTCATTTATATGAAAGTCATTTGGCAAGTGCTGGGGCGTTCAACTCAAAGCTCGATATGATCTGGTAGATCGCTCCGGCACTTGCCAAATGACTTTCATATAAATGAAAGGACGTGACGCCAAAAGGATCGCTTCGAAAAAGGGCGTGGTCGGACAAATACTGG
>JANQMY010000006.1 GCA_028279895.1 Alphaproteobacteria bacterium | reverse complement strand
ATGCGGACCGCCACGAAGAAGTCGAAACCAGCGCATAACCAATTGATCTTAAAGGCCTTTTCTGGAGTTGCTGCGGTTGCGAAAAAAAGCCGGAGCGCTCCCCTTGATCTGTGACGGATCGACCTCCAATTAACGTTTTACACCGCACGGCAGAAATTTAGCGCTTGATCGGTCGTTATCGGTTGTCAAACTTCTTTCAGATAGAATCAGACGATCGGCGCCAAACTAAGGAACCCCCCTATGGACGAACGTGACGAAAATCTCGGCAAAATCGCAACGGATGAGGGCGGTCGGGTGTATCCGGTTCTACCCTTGCGCGATATCGTGGTGTTTCCACATATGATCGTCCCACTTTTTGTTGGGCGCGATAAATCCGTGCGTGCGCTTGAGGACGTCATGCTCGACGATAAGAAAATTCTTCTTGTCGCTCAGAAAAATGCGGCGGAAGACGATCCCACAACAGATGACATCTATCAGGTGGGCACGATCGCCTCGGTCCTCCAACTGCTCAAACTTCCCGATCAAACCGTGAAGGTGTTGGTGGAAGGCGGTGCCCGTGCGCGGATTACGTCGTTCACGGACAATGAGGAATTTTTCGAAGCGCATGCCGAACCGATTCTGGAAGACCACGGGACGGAGAAAGAGCTGGAAGCACTCAGCCGTTCGGTGACTTCGCAGTTCGAACAATATGTGAAGCTGAACAAAAAGATTCCGCCGGAAGTTCTCGTCTCGATCAATCAGATAGAAGACGCGTCGAAACTGGCCGACACCGTTGCATCTCACCTGGCCATCAAGATTCCCGAAAAACAGGAATTGCTCGAGGTGTCGAGTGTGCCCTCGCGCCTTGAAAAGGTTTACTCGCTGATGGAAGGGGAAATCAGCGTACTGCATGTTGAGAAAAAGATCCGCAGCCGCGTCAAACGTCAAATGGAGAAGACGCAGCGCGAGTACTACTTGAATGAGCAATTAAAAGCTATTCAGAAGGAACTGGGCGAAGGCGAAGACGGTCGGGACGAACTTGGTGAGCTTGAGGAGCGCATCAATGAAACCAAGCTGTCGAAAGAGGCCAAAGAAAAGGCGCAAGCAGAACTCAAGAAGCTGCGTAATATGAGTCCCATGTCCGCTGAGGCGACAGTGGTGCGCAATTACTTGGATTGGCTGTTGTCCATTCCGTGGCAGAAGCGCGGCCGCATCAAAAAGGATCTCATGAAAGCCGAAGAGATTCTGAATGCGGATCATTACGGCCTTGAAAAGGTTAAAGAGCGGATCTTGGAATACCTCGCGGTTCAACAACGGGCCAAGAAACTCAAAGGCCCGATTTTGTGCCTTGTCGGTCCGCCAGGTGTTGGTAAGACATCGTTGGGTAAATCAATTGCCCGCTGCACAGGCCGTGAATTCGTGCGCATGTCGCTCGGCGGCGTTCGTGACGAGGCCGAAATCCGCGGTCACAGGCGGACCTATATTGGTTCGATGCCCGGTAAGATTATCCAGTCGATGAAGAAGGCCAAACACAGCAATCCGCTATTCTTGCTGGACGAGATCGACAAAATGGGCGCCGATTTCCGCGGTGATCCGTCCTCCGCTTTACTTGAGGTTTTGGATCCCGAGCAGAACAGCACGTTTGCCGACCACTACTTGGAAGTCGATTATGACCTGTCGGACGTGATGTTTGTGACGACCGCAAACTCGTTGAACATGCCGCAACCGCTCATGGACCGGATGGAGATCATTCGGATTCCGGGGTACACGGAAGATGAGAAGGTTGAGATTGCAAAGCGGCATCTGATCAAGAAGCAAATTGAAGCGCACGGTATTCGCAAGGGCGAATGGAGCATTACTGAAGAAGCCCTTCGCGACCTTATTCGTTATTACACGCGTGAAGCCGGCGTGCGGAATCTTGAGCGCGAGCTTGCCAATCTTGCGCGGAAGGCTGTCAAGGAAATCCTGACTTCCGATGCAAAGTCCGTCGAAGTCACGCCGGAAAACCTCAACGATTATGCGGGTGTGCGTCGTTATCGCTTTGGCCAAGCCGATACCGAAGATCAGGTCGGCGTCGTCACGGGTCTTGCGTGGACGGAAGTTGGTGGTGACATCCTAGCTATTGAAGCGGTCAAGCTGCCCGGCAAGGGCAAAATGACAACGACCGGTAAGCTTGGCGACGTCATGAAAGAGTCGATCGACGCGGCCCGGTCGTATGTGCGGTCTAAGAGCGTCGATTTTGGTATCGAGCCTCCAAAATTCGACACTGTTGATATCCACGTACACGTACCTGAAGGGGCGACACCCAAAGACGGTCCGTCTGCCGGCGTGGCGATGGTGACATCGATCGTGTCGGTGCTCACAGGCATTCCCGTTCGGCGCGAAGTCGCCATGACAGGAGAGGTAACGTTAAGAGGGCGAGTGCTTCCCATTGGCGGCTTGAAAGAGAAGCTCTTGGCTGCGTTGCGCGGCGGTCTCAAGACCGTGCTGATCCCTGAGGAAAACGAGAAGGACCTTGCCGATATTCCGGACAACGTCAAAGACGCGCTGGATATCATTCCGGTGGCCTCGGTCGAGGAAGTGCTCAAGCAAGCTTTGATTCGTCCGCTGGTCGCCATCGAGTGGGACGAATCAGTGGAGCTCGGCGCGGTCGAAAAAAGTGCGGACAACAAGAACCAGTCGTTAACGCATTAAGGTGCATTCAAATGCCTATTGCAGGTCCCGACCGCCCGTTTTCCGCGTGCCGGTCGGACCTGTAATCGCCTAGTTTTTTGACTTTAGACCCAGAATCACGCCAAGATTCCGCTGTTGAGTGCGTTCTTATCCCCTGAAAATCGTCAGTTTTCTGCCGTTTTTACTTTGCCGCAAGGATAGGCAGGGGATATTATCGCCGAATAATTTTGAGCGTCCTGATGGAAGGGGACTCCAAGTGAACAAAAACGATCTTATTGCCAAAGTCGCAGACGTTACTGATCTAGCAAAGGCGGAAGCGACCAAAGCGGTCGACAGCGTCTTTGATATTATTACCGACACGTTGAAACAGGGAGATGAAGTCCGCCTCGTTGGATTTGGCACTTTCTCTGTGACACGCCGTCAAGCGAGTGAAGGGCGGAACCCTCGGACCGGAGAGAAAATCCAAATTCCGGCTTCCAACCAGCCCAAGTTTAAAGCTGGCAAGCAACTCAAAGATTCTGTGAACTGAAGTTTCATTTGCGGCCCCCTCGTGGGGTCGCAAAGGCATACCTCCATTTTCGGAAATAACCGATCAGCTTTGCTGGAAATGTTCAGTGGACATTTGTCCCGATGTGTGTTTTTTTCCGGCGCTTGGGGCGATTAGCTCAGCTGGAAGAGCATCTCGTTTACACCGAGAGGGTCGGCGGTTCGAGCCCGTCATCGCCCACCATTCTGCTTGTTAATTTGTTGTTGGTGTAAGGTTTCGGCTACGCTTCCAGTGTATCCTTGACACCGTTGCGGCGCTGCCGTACATCACGCGTCTTGCCCTGTGGGCCGCCCCGAAACCGGGGACTTTGGCTTTGCATGGGGGTGTAGCTCAGCTTGGTTAGAGCGCCGGCCTGTCACGCCGGAGGTCGCGGGTTCGAGTCCCGTCACTCCCGCCACCCATAGCGGGTGACGCTGCGGCAAAAACGCCCCTTCTCCTTCTTGAAAAAGCCCTACATTTTCTGCGGTCAAATTGCGTTCTTGCGGCACTGGTGACCATTGCATCCTGGGGGCGCGGGGATATACTGCGCCGCGAAAAACAGAATCGTCATGCAGGCGGCCTGACACATATCGACGCTAGAGGTTTGCCGTGGAAGAGCTTTTGCTCAGCTATTTGCCAATCATTATTTTTCTTGGTCTCGCCTTGGCACTGGGGCTGGTCTTGTTACTGGCTTCCTTCATTGTTGCGGTGCAGCGGCCCGACCCTGAAAAGAATTCGGCCTATGAATGTGGGTTCAATGCGTTCGACGATGCCCGAATGCAGTTCGATGTGCGATTCTATTTGGTGGCCATTCTGTTCATCATCTTCGACTTGGAGGTGGCCTTTCTATTTCCGTGGGCGATTGCCTTTAAAGAGGTCGGGCTGTTCGGCTTCTGGTCCATGATGGTGTTTCTGGCGGTCCTTACCATTGGCTTTATATATGAGTGGAAGAAAGGGGCTCTGGAATGGGAGTAGACGCGACCCAAACGGCTCCGCTTGCCACGGGCACAACGACTCTCAGATCGTCGGATCCCGCCTTCGAGCAGTTTTCCAACGAGTTGGGAGACAAAGGTTTTCTGGTCGCTCGATTTGACGATCTCGTCAATTGGGCGCGAACCGGCTCTCTTATGTGGATGACATTCGGTCTTGCCTGCTGCGGTGTGGAGATGATGCAGACCAACATGCCGCGCTATGATCTAGAGCGATTCGGTGTGGCGCCTCGGGCCTCACCGCGCCAGTCGGATGTCATGATCGTTGCGGGCACGCTGACCAACAAAATGGCGCCGGCGCTTCGCAAGCTTTATGACCAAATGCCCGAACCACGCTATGTCATCTCCATGGGGAGCTGCGCGAATGGGGGTGGGTATTATCACTATTCTTATTCCGTCGTGCGGGGGTGTGATCGGATTGTACCCGTGGATGTGTATGTCCCGGGGTGCCCGCCGACCGCCGAAGCCCTTCTTTATGGCATTCTACAGCTCCAAAGAAAGATTCGCCGGACCGGCACGATAGAACGATAACAAATTGATTTTCGAAGGCGCTCCGCCTTCCGGCCAATGGTATGGACGAAAGCAGTCTCAGAGAGCTCGGCGAGCACATCGTTGCCAACATGGAGCAAGCCGTCAAAAGCATGAACCTGGCTTTTGGCGAACTCACTCTCATGGCGAAGTCGGATCAGATTCTTCCTCTGATGAAGTTTTTGCGCGATGACGGCATGTGCCGTTTCGCGGTTCTGATCGACATTTGCGGCGCGGATTATCCGGAGCGCCCCGAACGGTTTGACGTCGTGTATCACCTGCTGAGCTTGCATCAGAACCAGCGGATTCGTGTGAAGCTCCAGGTGGACGAGGACACAGCGATTCCGAGCTGCTCGGAGGTGTATCCGGCCGCCAATTGGTTCGAGCGGGAAGCCTATGACATGTATGGCATCTTCTTCTCAGGCCATCCGGATTTGCGCCGCCTACTGACCGATTATGGCTTTGATGGGTACCCGTTACGAAAGGACTTCCCTCTCACAGGGTTCGTCGAGGTGCGCTACGACGAAGAACAAAAGCGCGTCGCTTACGAACCGGTGAAGCTCAATCAGGAATTTCGTCGTTTCGACTTTATGAGCCCGTGGGAGGGTGCGGAATACATCCTTCCGGGTGACGAAAAGGCGTCTGACGACGCTCCGAACAAAAGCGATTAGAGCTGGCGATGGCTGAAACCGAAATTCGAAATCTTAGCCTGAACTTTGGGCCGCAACATCCCGCCGCGCATGGTGTGCTGCGCTTGGTGCTGGAATTGGATGGCGAGATCGTCGAGCGGGTTGATCCACATATCGGCCTATTGCACCGGGGTACGGAAAAGCTGATCGAGCACAAGACGTATCTTCAGGCGGTGCCCTATTTCGATCGGCTGGATTATGTCGCGCCGATGAATCAAGAGCACGCATTTGCGCTCGCCGTTGAAAAGCTGCTCGGGCTGAAAGTGCCGAGGCGGGGGCAATACATCCGTGTGCTGTATAGTGAGATCGGGCGCTTGCTCAACCATCTGCTGAACGTCACAACCCAAGCTATGGACGTGGGTGCTCTGACCCCACCGCTTTGGGGATTTGAAGAACGCGAAAAGCTGATGGTGTTCTACGAACGGGCGTCGGGGTCGCGGATGCATGCGGCCTATGTGCGCCCTGGCGGTGTCCACCAGGATTTGCCGCCCAAATTGCTGGAAGACATTTACAAGTTCTGTGACGAATTGCCGAAAGTCATAGACGATATCGATGCGCTGATTACCGAAAACCGGATCTTTAAACAGCGAAACGTGGATATTGGGATTATCTCAGCCGAAGACGCTTTCGCGTGGGGCTTTTCCGGTGTGATGCTTCGTGGGTCGGGTATCGCATGGGATCTGCGGCGCTCTCAGCCGTATGAGTGCTATTCAGAGCTCGACTTCGAGATTCCGGTCGGGAAGCATGGCGATTGTTATGACCGTTATTTGTGCCGCATGGAAGAAATGCGGCAGAGCGTGCACATAATGAAGCAATGCATCGAAAAGATGCCGAGCGGGCCGGTAGCATCGACTGATGGTAAGATCGTACCGCCCAAACGCGCGGAAATGAAACAGTCCATGGAAGCGCTAATCCATCATTTTAAGCTGTACACGGAAGGCTATCGGGTGCCCGAGGGTGAAGTGTACGCGGCAGTGGAAGCGCCGAAAGGCGAATTCGGCGTTTACTTGGTCTCGGATGGTTCCAATAAGCCGTACCGGTGCAAAATAAGGGCACCTGGATTTCCGCATCTGCAAGCCATGGATTACATGACGAAGGGGCATATGCTCGCCGATGTCTCGGCAATACTGGGGTCTCTTGATGTCGTGTTTGGGGAGATCGATCGATGAGTGTGCGTCGGCTTGCGGAAGAGCAGCCCACGGATTTCACCTTCTCTGAAGAAAATCTGACTTGGGCCAGGCAGCAAATTGCCAAATACCCGAAAGGCCGCGAGGCCAGCGCCGTCATTCCTCTGCTCTGGAAGGCACAGCGCCAACAGGACGGATGGTTAAGCGAGCCTGCGATCCGTTACGTGGCCGACATGCTGGACATGGCCTATATCCGTGTCTACGAAATCGCCACCTTCTACACCATGTTCAACTTATCGCCGGTTGGCAAACATCTGGTGCAAGTGTGCACGACCACACCATGCTGGTTGCGCGGATCGGATGATGTTGTCGCGGCATGTAAAAAGCACATTCACGAGAAACCTCACACAATTTCCGAGGACGGAACATTTTCCTGGATGGAGGTGGAATGCCTTGGGGCGTGCGTGAATGCACCGATGGTGCAGATCGACGAGGATTTCTTTGAGGATCTGGACGGTGCCGGTATGGAGGCGCTCCTGAAAGATCTGCGGGCCGGTAAAACACCCAAAACGGGACCGCAAAACGATAGAACATCATCGGAACCCGAAGGTGGCGCGACCACTCTGTTGGACGAACGTCTGTATGCAGACAGCGGAAACGACTAATGCTTCAAGATAAAGACCGCATCTTTACCAATCTTTATGGTCTGCAAGACTGGCGCTTGCCCGCGGCGCGGAAGCGTGGCGCATGGGACGGGACGGCCAAGCTGCTGGAACGGGGCCACGAAGCGATTGTCGAGGAAATCAAGGATTCAGGGCTTCGCGGACGTGGCGGCGCGGGATTCCCCACCGGCCTAAAATGGTCCTTTATGCCGAAGGAAGTGGGCGAGCGGCCGCATTATTTGGTGGTCAATGCCGATGAGTCGGAACCGGGAACCTGCAAGGATCGGGACATTATGCGCCACGATCCTCATATCCTCATCGAAGGGTGCTTGGTAGCGAGCTTCGCGATGCGCGCCCATGCTTGTTATATCTATCTGCGGGGCGAATTCATCCGCGAGCGGGAACGCCTGCAGGCGGCCGTTGACGAAGCCTATGACGCAGGCCTCCTTGGGAAAAATGCGGCAGGCTCCGGTTGGGATTTTGACCTCTATCTTCATCATGGCGCCGGCGCCTATATATGCGGCGAAGAAACGGCCCTTCTCGAGAGCTTGGAAGGGAAGAAGGGGCAGCCGCGGCTGAAACCACCATTCCCGGCCAATGTCGGCCTCTACGGTTGCCCGACCACAGTGAACAATGTGGAGTCCATCGCTGTCGCGCCGACGATCCTTCGCCGGGGCGCCGAGTGGTTTTCTTCACTGGGGCGGCCGAATAACACAGGCACCAAGGTGTTCTGTATTTCCGGCCACGTAAACAATCCGTGCAATGTGGAAGAGGAAATGGGCATTCCGCTGAAGGAGCTCATTGAAAAACATGCGGGTGGCGTACGTGGCGGATGGGACAATCTCAAAGCCATTATTCCCGGTGGCTCGTCTGTGCCGCTTATTCCGAAGAGCGTATGCGACACTGTTCTGATGGACTTTGATTCCCTGAAGGACGTTCAGAGTGGTCTTGGAACGGCCGCCGTTATTGTGATGGATCAGTCTACAGACATTATCAAAGCGATTGCGCGGCTTGCCTATTTCTACAAGCATGAGAGCTGCGGTCAGTGCACGCCGTGCCGTGAAGGCACCGGCTGGATGTGGCGTGTCTTGGAGCGCATGGTGCGCGGCGAAGCCGATGTCGAAGAAATCGACATGCTCTTAGAGGTCACCAAGCAGGTTGAAGGCCATACGATCTGCGCACTTGGCGATGCGGCGGCGTGGCCCATCCAGGGTTTGATCCGGCATTTCCGGCATGAAATTGAAGAACGTATTGGTGCCGTTCCGGCAGTTGCGGCGGAGTAATCGGATATGCCTACCATTACCGTGGACGGAAAAGAGATAGAGGTCGAGGCCGGGCTGACGGTGCTGCAGGCATGCGAGCTCGCTGGGGCCGAAATTCCCAGGTTCTGTTATCACGAGCGGCTTTCCATTGCAGGCAATTGCCGTATGTGCCTTGTGGAGATGGAGAAGTCGCCCAAGCCGATTGCGTCCTGTGCGATGCCCGTGGCCGAGGGGATGGTGCTTCACACAAACACGCCAACCGTGAAGAAGGCGCGTGAAGGTGTGATGGAATTTCTGCTGATCAACCACCCGCTCGATTGCCCGATTTGCGACCAGGGCGGCGAATGCGATCTCCAAGATCAGGCCATGGCCTACGGCGTCGATACTTCCCGCTACGAAGAGAACAAACGGGCGGTCGAAGAGAAGTATATGGGGCCGCTGATCAAGACGATCATGACGCGGTGCATTCACTGCACCCGCTGCGTGCGATTTTCGACGGAAGTTGCCGGGGTCGAAGAAATCGGCGCGATCGGCCGCGGCGAAGATATGGAGATCACGACCTATTTGGAGCAGGCCGTTCATTCCGAACTCTCTGGAAACGTAATCGATTTGTGTCCCGTCGGGGCGCTGACCTCAAAGCCCTATGCGTTTTCTGCTCGGCCTTGGGAGCTGCGCAAGACCGAGTCGGTTGACGTGATGGATGCCGTCGGGTCGGCAATCCGTGTCGACAGCCGCGGCCGGGAAGTGATGCGGGTGCTGCCTCGGCTGCATGAGGATGTGAATGAAGAATGGATTTCCGACAAGGCGCGTTTTGCCTGCGATGGCTTGTCCCGCCAAAGACTGGACCGGCCCTATTTGCGTGTGGACGGCCAGCTGAAACCGGTAAGTTGGGACGACGCGTTGGGTGCCGTCGCGCAAAAGCTGAAATCGATTTCCGGCGACAAAGTGGCAGCGATCGCGGGCGATCAGGTGTGCGTGGAGTCCATGAAGTCTCTCAAAGATTTGTGGGGGGTGTTGGACAGTCCGCATTTGGATTGCCGGCAGGAAGGCACGCCGCTGGGCGGTGCTAGATCGACCTATCTGTTCAATACCACAATCGCCGGCCTGGAAGAGGCTGATGCGTTCTTGCTGATCGGTACCAATCCGCGATGGGAAGCACCCGTTTTGAATGCCCGAATCCGCAAAGCCTATCTTGAGCGCGGCGTACCGATCGGCCTGATTGGCGCGCAAGCGGATCTAACCTATCCGTTCGACCATTTGGGTGCCGGGACACAAACACTCCAGGAAATCGCGAACGGCCAACACAGCTTTGCGAAAACCCTGAAAGACGCTGAAAGACCCGTGCTGATCTTGGGGCCAGGCGCTTTAACGGGCTTTGATGCCAAGGCGGTTTTAACGCTGGCGGCGAAGGTGGCGGTTGAAACCGGCATGCTGGCGGGAGAGTGGAACGGCTTTAACGTGCTCCACCACGCAGCATCCCGTGTAGGTGGCCTTGATGTCGGTTTTGTACCCGGTACCCAAGGGCGGGACACGGTCGGCATTCTGGACGGATGCCAAAACGGCGATATCGAGCTGGTGTACCTTCTGGGCGCGGATGAATTTGCAGGGCAGGGTGATAAGGCGGCCACATTCGGTGACGCTTTTGTGGTCTATCAAGGAAGTCATGGCGACAAAGGAGCCCATGTCGCGGACGTCATTTTGCCGGGTGCGGCGTATACGGAGAAGCATGCCTTTTGGGTGAACACTGAGGGACGCGTTCAAGAAGGCAAGGCCGCCAGCTTCCCGCCCGGCGAGGCTAGGGAAGATTGGAAAATTATCAGGGCGATGTCTGCCGTTTTGGGCAAACCGCTTCCCTACGACACGCTTGCGCAACTGCGCAGTGACCTGATAGGTATCCACGCGCATTTCGGGGTGATTGACGAGATCACACAGGGGAGCGCGGAGGACATTCGGTCTTTGGCGAACCGGGCAGTCGGCTCTTTGAGTGGCGATGCATTCGGACTGCCCTTTACCGACTATTACTTAACCAATCCGATTGCACGGGCAAGTCAAACAATGGCGGAATGCTCCGCACTTTCAGCGGCGCGCCAAACGGGTGAGAAAGTGACAGGCACCCATGGCTGACCAATTTATGACCGATTATGGGTGGCCGTTTCTCTGGATTGTCGCCCAGTCGCTTGCCCTGATGGTGGTGTTGCTGGTGTCGCTGGCATTTCTGCTCCTAGCGGACCGCAAAATCTGGGCGGCGGTGCAACTGCGCCGCGGCCCGAATGTGGTTGGGGCATTCGGGTTGCTTCAGTCCTTTGCGGATTTCCTGAAGTTCGTTTTCAAAGAAGCACTGATCCCCTCGGGCGCGAACAAAGCGGTTTACCTGCTGGCACCATTGATCACGTTCACGTTGGCGATGGCCGGATGGGCCGTTATGCCCGTCGGCGAAGGATGGGTGATCGCCGACATCAATGTGGGTATTCTTTACCTATTCGCGATTTCGTCCCTTGGGGTCTACGGAATCATCATGGGGGGATGGGCGTCCAACTCGAAATATCCCTTCCTTGGCGGTCTGCGGTCGGCCGCGCAAATGGTCTCCTATGAGGTGTCCATCGGTTTTGTGATCGTGACCGTCTTGCTCACGGCCGGCACGCTCAACCTGTCTGAGATCGTCAAAGCGCAACAAGAAACCATTTGGTACGTCATTCCGCACTTCCCGATGTTTGTGGTGTTTTTCATCTCGGCGTTGGCGGAGACGAACCGCCCACCGTTTGATTTGCCGGAAGCAGAATCGGAGCTGGTGGCGGGGTATCAAGTTGAATATTCGTCGACACCCTATCTGCTCTTCATGATCGGCGAGTATTTGAACATCGTTTTGATGTGCGCCATGACCACTATTCTGTTCCTGGGGGGCTGGTTGCCGCCTCTGGACGTGGCGCCGTTCAACTGGCTGCCGGGCCAGTTCTGGTTCGCCTTCAAAGTGGTCGTCATGTTTTTCATGTTCGCCATGGTGAAAGCCATGGTGCCGCGTTACCGCTACGACCAGTTGATGCGCCTAGGGTGGAAGGTTTTCCTACCGCTATCTTTGGGCTGGGTCGTGGTGACAGCCGGTGTTTTGCAATATTTCGATTTGGCGCGGTA
>JANQMY010000613.1 GCA_028279895.1 Alphaproteobacteria bacterium | reverse complement strand
GACCGCGCGATAATCGACAGCGTCGTCCTTAAGCGTGCCGACGACCACGGTGCACGCACCGCAATCGCCCTCGGCGCAGCCCTCTTTGGTGCCAGTTTTCCGTAATTCATAACGCAAAAAGTTCAGCACCGTGGTGGTGGGGTCCACCCCGGAGACTTCCTGAAGTTCTCCATTCAGAATAAATCGAACCACATCCGACATGGATCAGCTTCCACGATAGGTGCTGTAACCGAACGGTGACACCAATAGCGGCACATGATAGTGGGCCGCTTCATCAGCAATGCCAAAGTCGATGCGCACCACATCCAAGAAGGCCGGATCCGGCAGCGTAACGCCCAACCCCCGGAAATAGGCGCCGGCGTCGAACTCCAACCGATAAGTACCTGCCTTCATCGCCGCGCCTTCCAAAAGCGGAGAATCGCATCGGCCGTCATCATTGGTGCGTGTTTCCAAAAGAAGGCTGTCGGGCGGGGTCTGACCGGCACGGTAAAGGCGCACGGCCATATTTCGGCCGGGATGTCCGTGCGCGGTATCCAAAACATGGGTGGTCAGACGGCCCAATCTTCGCTCCTTAACAGCACTGAGTCGTTACAGTTGCGTCGCATGCTCGAACAAAGCGGCATCTTCTGTAAAGTCCTTTGTTGACAATCTGACCCCCAACTCTTTAACAATCGCGCGCCATTTTGGCGCAGACTGATTGGGGGTATACTCGCCTTACGGGGGTCAACCATGAGGTTTTTCGCTTTGTCCCACGCGATTGCCGGTCCGTCTGCATGTGGAAGGATTAACCATTGAATACGCCTGCGTCATCCACATATCCCCGCGATTTGATCGGCTACGGTCCCAATCCTCCCCACGCAAAATGGCCCGGCAACGCCCGCATCGCCGTTCAGTTCGTTCTCAATTACGAAGAGGGCGGAGAAAACAACGTGCTTCACGGAGATGCCGGCGCGGAAACCTTCCTCTCTGAGATTATCAACGCAGCCCCCGTGCCGGCGGCCCGGCATATGAGCATGGAATCGATCTATGAATATGGGTCGCGAGCCGGGGTGTGGCGCATTTTGCGGCTGTTTCGAAAACACAACATTCCGCTCACGGTTTTTGCCGTGGCCATGGCGCTGGAACGGCACCCCGCCCTGGCCGACGCCTTCATGGACGCCGGCCATGAAATCTGTTCTCACGGCTACCGGTGGATCAACTACCAAGACGTGCCGGTGGAGACCGAGCGGGCACACATCCAGCAAGCCATCGATGTGCTCACCCGCTTAACGGGCCAGCGGCCGCTGGGTTGGTACACTGGCCGCACCGGCCCCAATACGCGCCGCCTGGTTATCGAGGAAGGCGGCTTTTTGTACGACGCCGACGATTACAACGATGATCTGCCGTTTTGGACGAATACCGAAACGCGTCCTCATCTGGTCGTCCCCTACACGCTGGATGCGAACGACATGCGATTTGCCACCGCACAAGGTTTTAACGCGGGCGATCAATTCTACGGCTATCTTCGGGATACGTTCGATGTGCTCTACGAGGAAGGAGCCGAGCGGCCCAAGATGATGTCCATCGGACTGCATTGCCGTTTAGTCGGCCGGCCCGGACGTCTTGCAGCCTTGGAACGCTTCCTAAAGCACGCCTTGCGGCACGATCACGTGTGGTTTTGCCGCCGTATCGATATCGCCAAACACTGGCACGACACCCACCCGTTCAAGGTCTAGAGCGGTGTCTGTACCATGACCGACGCCACGTCCCCGCCACCTGCCTCTTCCTCGTCTTGGCCCAGCGATCGAAACGCTTTTGTGGAACGTTTTGGGTCCGTCTACGAACATTCCCCTTGGGTCGCCGAAGCCGTGTGGGACCGTCACCCAGACCATAGTCGCGCCGATCTGAAGGGCCTTCAAGCGACTATGCGCCAAATCGTCGACGACGCAAGCGCCGACCAAAAACTGCAATTGATCCGCCAGCACCCGGATCTGGCAGATCCCGCCGCCAAGGCCGGTGAGCTTTCCGACATGTCCAATCGGGAGCAAATGGATGCCGGCCTCACCGACGCTACCGACGCGGAGAGCGAGCGCTTTGCCCAGTTGAATGCAGCGTACAAGGACAAGTTCGGATTTCCATTCGTAATCGCGGTGAAGGGCCTCAACCGGCAACAAATCATTGATGCCTTCGAGGCGCGCCTCAACAATGAACGCTCTCGTGAGTTGGCCACCGCTCTTGAGCAAATCCACCGCATTGCGGGCTTCCGGCTTGCCGACCTCTTCGGTTCCTAACGCCCCGGCAAAACATGTAAGGCGAACATACGGTGACAACACAAAGCGATATTGGCAAAGGATGGGTCGACCTGGCCCAACCACGCCTCGGCACCGAAGTGATTTACGCCAGCGACGACTTTTTTGCCCCGAAGGAGAGACTGATTTCTCCAGCGCCGCCTGTCTTCATTCCGGATAAGTTCGATGACAACGGCAAATGGATGGATGGATGGGAAAGCCGGCGCCGGCGCGGCGGCGGCTACGACCACTGCATACTTCGGCTGGGCTGCCGGGGCGTCATCAAAGGTGTCGACATCGACACCAGCCACTTCACCGGCAACTACCCGCCGGAAGCATCTATCGATGTGTGCGAATCGGAACACGCCAATCCAGACGATGAAAATGTCTGGCGCCCGCTTGTGCCACAACGTCCGCTCAACGGGGATTCTCACCACTTCATCAACGCCGATAGCGGCTCACCGGTAACCCATGTGCGCCTCAATATCTTTCCCGACGGGGGCATCGCCCGGCTTCGGTTGTTCGGCCACATCACGCCGGATTGGGACGCCGTTGGCACCAACCAGCGGATTGACCTCGCCGCCATGGTGCAGGGCGGCCGGCCGCTCATCTGCAATGACGAGCATTTCGGTTCGCTTGCCAATCTGATCGCACCCGGCAAAGGCCTCAATATGGGCGACGGATGGGAAACGCGCCGGCGCCGTGAGCCGGGCTATGACTGGGGCATCATCGCCCTCGGTGCGCCTGGCATAATCGACGAAATCTTGGTCGATACGGCCTATTTCAAAGGCAACTATCCGGACCGCTTCTTTCTCCAGGGCACGCTCGTGACCGGCGACGTATCTAAGGTCACCGCCGCCGCGTCGGCAGACTGGCCGCGCCTGATCGATGAACAAAAGCTGGACATGGATCGCGAGCATTCGTTCAGCACAGAGATTATTCCGCACAAGCCGGTCAATGTCGTACGTCTGAACATTATTCCGGACGGCGGCGTCAGCCGACTGCGCCTATTTGGCCGCCGTGCTGAAAGCAAGGTCGTGCCGCCCCGGAGCTAGAGCGTTTCAAAGTCATATTGAAACGCTCTAGGAGAACGATCTTCCGTGTACGGCGTCATGGGGAGCCCACGGCCGACCCACCCGTCAGCATCCCCGTTGCCGAAAACACCCTCGGAAACGTCCAGAACGTTTGACAGTCCGAACAGCCCTAGCCGCCATTGAAAATAGCGTGACCGCATTCCGCCGGCGCAGATCAACGCAATGGGTTTGGCGGTGTCCACTTGGTCTTGAAGCGACGTCACAAAAGAGCGCGCCCCGCCTGCGCCGTGCATGGACAGGGGCAACGCGCCTTCCGGAATACCGCTTTCCGCCCACTCGGAGGGGCGGCGGATATCGACAAGGACAATCACACCCTTTTGCATCCGTTCAAAGGCTTCTTGCGGTGTGATCCGGTCGGCCGCCCACGCGTTGGAAAATATCGCGGCCAGCACTCCCAGAACCAAGAACACCGCAATCCGCGCGAACAGCTCAAGCGGCGTGATCACATAACGCCGCCCGCTGCCGTCGGTTTTGGGCTGGTGGCGATCGGCGCTCATCGATCTATCACCCGTTTTTTATTGCGCCACCCAAGAACCGTCTTCGGCTTTGCAATAGACCTGTTCGCTCGTGCCTTGCTCGCCAGTACCCGAGTCAACCAACACACCACTGGCGGTCACACATTCCGGTCCGCCGCTGTTTGCGGATGCCTGGGTCGGCGTGGCGGTGACTTCATAAGATTTGGCGCTGCCATCGTCCGACGTCCAGTTCACCGTGGTGGGTTCGCCGCTCGCCACAGCTTGCTGTTCCGCATACACCATGTGGCTTTCGTCTTTTTTAGTTACGGCCCGCGCGATAAGGCACCCCGCCGCAGCTCCGGCAGCCCCGCCAATCAGCGCGTTTTGGGCGCGGTGCCCCTTACCGCCGCCGAAGATCGCCCCTGCGATAGCTCCTGCCGCAGCACCTGCGGCAGCGCCTTTGCCACAATTGCGCCATTTACGCCCTTCTGCATCGGCCACCGGCACCATAACGCTGGCGGAGAAAAACGCCGCAAGGGCAAACGTGCAAACAAGCTTGTACATGTCAGGACCTCCCTGTTTCGACATAGCGAACTCACCCATAGACGCACAAACGCGCATCAAAAACTGCAAACAGTGCGAAATCGCCACAGATGACTCCAACCGTCTATACCATGTGCACGACATATTAGCGACGGGCGCGGCACAGCGCCCAAACACGTATTAAGAGAATTTCGACGGTTTGGGGCTACAACACCCGCGATTATTCAGGGACAGATTACCGCGTGACCTCACTCTCCTCCAAACTCGCGAATCGCTTGACCGGGCGTTACGCCATCGCGCTGATACTGGTTGCCCTTGTGTCGACCGCGACGCTTATTGCGTTTCTTCACACGGTCTATAGCGAGGAAAAGAGAGCGACGATCATCAGCCTGACCAGCGGCCAGGAGGCGCTGAGCCAGCGAATCGCGTTCTTCGCGAATGCCTATGCCCAAGCAACGGATCAGATCGACATCGAAGACTATCGCCGAGAATTGGGCCGGGCCATTCGCGACATGCGCCGTAACCACGAAGCGCTCACCCAGGGGGACGAAGGCCGGAACCTACCCTATGACGCGATCAAAGAGAGTCGTCACTATTATTATCTCGGGGTCAATCCGTTCGACCGCCAGGTACACCGCTTCTTGTCAAATGCCGACCGAGTCTACGACACCAGCCCAGAAGTCCTCACACTCACCAATGCGGATCTCCTCTCGCTGAATCTCGCCGGCACCAATTATATTCCGCAGGCTTACGGCCTGATCACCGACCACCTTCGGGAAAAGGGCGAGCAGCAGATCAAGTTCATCGAGCATTTGAAGATTGGCATTTGGACTTTCACACTCCTGCTGTTGATTTGGGAAGCGGTATTTATTTTCCGTCCGGTAACCGAAGGCACGCGCCGCGCGGTCAGGGACATGGAGCGATCCCGTGCCGATGCGGTGCAAGCAAGGGAACAAGCCGAAGCAGCGGCCGAGACCAAATCGCGTTTTCTCGCGACCATGAGCCACGAAATTCGCACGCCGCTCAATGCGGTTATCGGCATGACCAGCTTGCTCAAGCGTGAACCGCTTACCGACCGGCAGCTCAACTATGTGACGGTTGCGAATGAAGCCGGGCAACACCTGCTCGCCCTCATCAACGACATTCTGGACCTCAGCCGCATCGATGCCGGCCGGCTGGAGCTGGACGAAACGGACTTCCAGCTAAGCGATTTGATTACTCAATGCTTAACCATCCTGTCGCCGGACGCCCGTAAGAAAGGGTTGAACGTGGTTACGCAGATTGACACCACCGCCGACGTTACGGTCCGCACCGATCAAGCGCGCATGCGTCAGGTGATCATCAACCTTTTGGGCAATGCCGTAAAATTCACCGACGACGGATTGATTTCCCTAACTGTGAAGGCGGACCCGTTGCCCCGGACCGGCACCCGCGACGGCGGGCAGCCCTATCAGTTGACGGTTAAAGTCAGCGACACGGGCATCGGCATCCCCCAAGAAAAGCTCGGCCGCTTGTTCAAAGACTTCTCGCAGGTGGACGACTCGTCGACGCGACGCCATGGCGGCTCGGGGCTTGGCCTGGCCATTTCAAAACGCCTGATCGACATGATGGGCGGCCATATCGGCGTCCACAGCACACCCAATCGCGGCAGCACGTTCTGGTTCGAAATTCCGGTCAGCGTCCAGCCGCCGAAGCCGGAGCAAACTCAAAATCGTCCGGGTTCAGATCATGAGTCATTTGCCAATAGTCGACCAGCCGCCACGGCATGACGGAAAAGACGCGCCCGGCTCGATTTCGGTAATAGGTCGACATACCCGGATGAGTCCAAATGAGTTCCGCGTGCTCGCGGTCGACGCGCTGCACATATGAGTCATGGACGGATCGCTTTACATTAATGGCTGGGCTTTCCGACTGCATCATGGTCACCAACGCGCTGACGATATACCGGCTTTGACATTCCGCCAGGAACATGGCGCTGCCCCCGTGGCCGAGACCGGTGTTGGGCCCCGCCATACAGAACAGATTGGGAAACGACGGCACGGTGATTCCCAAATGCGCTGTGGGATTATCGTCGGCCCACACTTCTGAAAGCGTCGCACCGTTTCGCCCGGTGACGTTAAGCTTGGCAGCCATGCGGCCCATCTCAAATCCGGTAGCATAGATGATGATGTCGGCGGCGCGTTCCTTCCCGTCATCGGTCACCACGCCCTTTTCGGAAATGCGGGCCACACTGTCCGTTACAAGTTCGCAATTCTCCTTGGTGATGGCCCCATACCAGCCATTGTCCAGCAAAATCCGTTTGCCGTAGGGCGGATAGGTCGGCATGCACTTTTCGATCAGGTCCGGCCGGCCCGCCAATTGGGCTTCAATATGCTCGGCCATCTCGCGGCGGTGCCGGTCATTTATTCTGTTCAAGGAACGTTCCGGGTGCGGCCAGTCTGGATCCTTCTTAAGAAAGCGCAACAACCCGTCGCCATAGCGCCACAGCATGGTGAAACGGAACCATTGGGCATAGTAAGGCACTTTCTCCAGCAGCCACTGCCCCCCATCCGAAATGAGATCGTGGTAACGGGGGATCGGCCGCGCCCATTGGGGCGTCCGTTGAAAGACTGTGAGCTGACCCACTTGATCGACGATGGTAGGCACCATCTGCATGGACGATGCCCCCGTGCCGATGATCGCGACACGTTGGCCGGTCAAGTCAATGTCGTCGGGCCAACATGCGGAGTGAAAGGCACGGCCGGCGAAGCGGTCCATCCCGTCGATCTTCGGCAGGGCCGGCGTATTGAACTGACCAATCGCGCTCACCAGGATTGTGGCATGCAGCGTCTCCGGACCGTCAGGCCCGTCAATATCGACGGCCCAGCGCGCCGCTTCGTCTTCCCAACGGGCGGCCGTCACCTTGGTGCGAAATCGGATCTGGCGCCGCACCCCGAAATCATCCGCGCACAATTCCAAATAATTCTGAATTTGATCGCGGTCGGAAAAATAACGGCTCCAAGCGTAGTGCCGGCCGAACGAAAACGAGTAGGCGTGATTGGGCGTATCGACACCGCAGCCGGGATAGCGATTTTCGAGCCAGGTGCCGCCGACCTCGTCATTCTTCTCAATGATCGTGTACGGAACGCCGATCCGCTTGAGCTTCGACGCCAATGCCAGGCCACTCACCCCGGCGCCGACGATCAGAACCGAATGGTCTTGGGTCTTGTCGGCAAGATCCGTCGGCAAGTCGATGTCGCGGGCGCACAACCCCAGCTCTTCCCGCATCATGGTCGCATATTCCGGCGGCACCTCTTCGCCCAGGCAGGTGCACATCATGTCGACCATCAGCGCGTCGCCCGGGTCAAGTATTGCCGGCGCCACGCTCTCGGCGCTCAGCAGGTCCAGGGCCGCCCCGCGAATTCGATCCTGCACCTCCGGTGTCAGCCCCGCGCTTTCATCCGCGATGAGGCGCACATCCCGCTGGGGGCGGATCTCCAGCCACTGCCGATCACCGGTGAGATGAAACAGAACCATCAGCAAGACGCGCAGGTCTGCCTCAGCCAATGCGTTTTCCAGCTGCGCGCGATCCATTCCGGCCACTCCCGATGATTGCTTCGTTGGTGGCGAACCTTAAAGCGAACCCTCGCAAAGAAAAAGGCCCGGGCGCCGTCCACGGCGACAGCACTGCACCGATGCTGCGCGTAAAAGAAACGCTACTTTGTTTTGGCCACCCAGTTCGGATCGCTTTTGGCGATGTTACCCGGAATGTCCTTCACCCAGCGCTGCTGCGCGGATTTGTCGAAGTTCAAATAGATCTTGCCGTCCACAAGTTTCCACACCTCCGGGTCGCCGAAGACAAGCTGGTTCGATTGCGCCAGCGCATAAGCACAATGCCCGCCATATTGCGGACGGTTGGCATCGGGGTCGCCCAAGAACCGGTCCAGGTTTTCTTGGCTCGCAAAGATCCATGTCACGCCAAGATAGTCGGTGGAAAACTGGGGATCGCCTTTCACCGGCGCTTCCGAAAAATAGGAAACCGGGTCGTATCCGTTGAGAGCGTACTCCCACATGGCCCCTTTGCCGCCGAAGAAGCCTTTTTCATAGTTCCACAACGGCTCTTCAGCCAAGGCCGCGCCCCCAAGCCCCAGGGCCAGGAAAATTGTCACAGCCAGTGTTCTCGCCCATGTCCGCATGCTACATCTCCCAAAAATCACTCGATCCGGTTTCGTGCGCACGCAAAACACCTCCGCGCCGCAAGACAACCGTTCCCAGCCATAGCACGGAGACACCATGACCGATCTTCAAAAACGCTTGACCGACTTTATGGACAAGCACATCTACCCCAATGAAGACACCTATCACGCGCAACTCAACAGTATGGAGAACCGCTTCGCTGCCGTGCCGCTCATGGATGAGTTGAAGGAAAAGGCCAAGGCGGAGGGCCTGTGGAATCTGTTCATGCCCAAAGAGTTCGGCGGCATGACCAATGCGGACTACGCCCCCCTGGCGGAAATCATGGGCCGGGTTTTGTGGGCGCCGGAGGTGTTCAACTGCAACGCGCCGGACACCGGAAATATGGAAGTCTTCATGAAATACGCCACGGACGCCCAAAAGGAACAGTGGCTGACGCCCCTGCTTAACGGGGACATCCGTTCCAGCTACGCCATGACCGAACCGGATGTCGCCTCCAGCGATGCCACCAATGTGAAAACGTCCATCACCCGCGACGGCGATGAATATGTGATCAACGGACGCAAATGGTTCATCACCAACGCCATGTATGAGCGCACGAAGATCATCATCGTCATGGGCAAGTCCGACCCGGACAATGAAAACCGGCACTTGCAGCAGAGCCAGGTTCTGGTCCCCAAAGACACGCCCGGTGTGAATGTGATCCGCCCCCTGACCACTCTAGGCTATGACGATGCCCCCATCGGCCATGCCGAGGTGCATTTCGACAATGTACGCGTGCCCGCGGAAAACATTCTGCTGGGCGAAGGGCGCGGTTTCGAAATCGCACAAGGGCGCTTGGGCCCCGGCCGCATCCATCACTGCATGCGGCTGATCGGTTGCGCTCAACGCGCTTTGGAGTTGGCCTGCCACCGGGCCGAAACCCGCGAGACGTTCGGCCGCAAGCTCAGCAAACATCAATCCGTACGGGAAGAAATTGCCAAAAGCTTCGCGGAGATCGAACAAGCCCGCCTGCTGACCCTGAAGACCGCTCAGCGTATGGACGACGTGGGGGCTCAATCGGCGCGAGACTTCATCGCCGCCTCAAAGATTACCGTGCCGCTTATGGCACAGACCGTGATCGACCGGTGCATGCAAGTCCACGGTGCCGGGGGCTTGTCAGGCGACTATTTCATGGCGGAAGCCTTCAACTATGCCCGCTGGTGCCGCCAGGCCGACGGTCCCGACCAAGTGCACATGATGTCGCTGGGCAAGCAGGTCATCGAGCGCTTCGCGCATATCTAACGCCGGCTCCGGGTCCGGCTATGTCAAAGAGCGCCCTCTCTCGCTGCTCTTCGAGCAATTCGTCAATCCGGATTTCCGCTCCTTCGAGACGCTCACTGCGTTCGCCCTCAGGATGAGGAAATCCTATAAATCTGATCCCTCATCCTGAGGAGGCTGCGCCAGCAGCCATCTCGAAGGATGAGGTACACCTCACTCCGCCGCCATTTGTTTGGTCAACGGTTCGGGCGACACCGCCACAACTTTCGGCGGCGACGAAAACTCCATGCCGTTCTCCAGCGATCCATATTTGAGAGTCATGGTGTCGAGCGCGTAGTTCTGCGGCAACTTCCATGGATTCTTCGATCCCTGTTTCGGGAAGAGATACATGGAGCGCTGAATGTATCCGGATGAAAAGTCCACCCAAGGCTGCTCTTCAACCTCGGGGTCCGTCAAACGCGGCGTGCACTGTGTGTGCCCACGCTCGTCCATAAAATTGATCAGCCGGCAGACATAACTGCAGGTCAGGTCGCTACGCAAGGTCCAGGATGCGTTGGTGTAGCCGAAAGACGATGCCAGGTTCGGCACGTCGGAATACATCATGCCTTTGTAATACATGGTGTCGGCCAGGTTGACTTTACGGCCGTCCACGAACAGGTCGGCGCCGCCCGCCACCTGCAGGGCAAGCCCCGTAGCCGTGATGATCAGATCGGCCTCAAGCTCCTCGCCGGATTTGAGCTTGATACCCGTCTCCGTGAACGTCTCGATCTGGTCCGTCACCACTGACGCCCGGCCTTCCTTGATGGACTCGAACAGGTCGCCATTGGGCACCAGACACAGACGCTGATCCCACGGATTGTAGGCCGGGGTGAAGTGGGTCTCCACGTCATAGTCTTCCCCGAGCTGCTCGCGCACGCCATTGAGCAGCATGTTTTTCACCTTTTGCGGGTTGCGCTTGCAAAGATTGTAGAAATACATGCCCAGCAACACATTCTTCCACCGGGTCACGCTGTAGGACAGCTTGGCGGACACATTATCGCGCAGCCAGTTGGCGATCGCATCTTCCGGCGGCCGAGACACCACATAGGTGGGCGAGCGCTGCAGCATGGTCACATGGGCGGCATCCTTCGCCATTTCCGGCACCAATGTGACGGCCGTGGCGCCGCTGCCGATGACGACCACTTTCTTGTCTTTATAGTCGATATCTTCGGTCCAGAACTGCGGATGAATAATACGTCCCGCGAAGTTCTCCGCCCCCGGAAAATCCGGCGCGTACCCCTGGTCATATTTGTAATAGCCGGAACACATGAATAGGAAATTGCAGGAATATTGCGTCACTTCCTGGGTTTCCGGATTTTCAACATCGACAGTCCAAGTACTGTCCGCGGTCGACCAAGCGGCCCGTTTGACCATGGCGTTAAAGCGAATGTGTTTGTCGATGCCGAATTCTTCGGCGGTTTCGCGCAGATATTTCAGAATGGCCGGGCCATCGGCAATCGCCTTAGGGTCCGTCCACGGACGAAACGAAAAGCCCAACGTATGCATGTCGGAGTCGGAGCGGATACCGGGGTAGCGGAACAGATCCCAAGTGCCGCCGATATCATGGCGCCCTTCCAAGATGGCGTAGCTTTTGTCGGGGCATTTGGTCTGCAGATGATAGCCCGCACCAATACCGGAAATGCCGCCCCCTACTACCAAGACATCGAAATGTTCAGCCATTTAGGTCTCGCCCTTCATCTTTGCCATTCGGCGCCCTGCCTGCCGCGCCGTGCACCAAGCCATATTAGGCCGTCGGAACGGAAAGCATAGCATGTTCCTGACAATTTGTCAGTTTTAAACATAGGGGTATAGCGCCGCCACTTCAATGGGTCAATAAAAATGACGCCAGCGTCATGTATTGCGTAGGCTGCCCTACCCACTCCCCCGGCCCAGCCACCCCATAGGTACCCTCGCGGGTGGTTGGGCCGGGGGAGTGGGACGGTCGAGTTGCGCCATATTCGCCGAAAAAGATGGGCGCATGGGGTAGATCCCAGTTTGCAGGCACACCCCCCTTGCCGTCCCAACAAAAAAGGACCCCATGGGGTCCTGTGACAGCGTCGCTTCCGGTATCCGGATGTCTCATTTTGAGGCGGTCTCTGTTAAATCCTGCTTCCAGGTAGTCTAACATCGTTTGCCACAAAAATCTCGGCGCCATTGTGAAGACGGGCAACCGAGTAGAAGGAAATCGATCGGGGAGAACGGGATGATCAGTAGGCGGGTTTTGATGGGTGGCGCAGCAGGGGCGATTGGTGTCGGCGCGCTGGCATGGGTTTATCGCAACGAAATTATTCGGTGGCGGATCACCTCGGCACGCAACGAAGAGGCGGTCATAACCGATGCGCTTTCGGCAGATGCGGAACTCTGCCGCCTGACGCCCGCGCAGGATGAAGGCCCCTATTTCGTGCGCGCACCGGTGCGCCGGGACATTCGCGAAGACCGCACGGGCATTCCCTTCGACCTTACCTTGAAGATCGTGCAAGCCGACGGCTGCACGCCTGTCGAAAACGCCTTGGTCGAAATCTGGCATTGCGACAATGCGGGCCGCTATAGTGCGTATCCGGAAGATATGAGCCGGTCGCCCTATGACACATTCCGGCTGGTGGCCACCAATGCCGTTGACGGGCATGTGCCGCCCTTTAACGACAAGACCTATTTGCGCGGTGCGCAAGCAACCGACATAGATGGTCTGGTGGCGTTCAAAACGATTCTGCCAGGCTGGTACGACCCACGCGTGCCCCACATCCATGTGAAGGTATTTGCGGACGAAAAAAGCCTGTTGACCACACAGCTCTACTTCCCCGACGAGTTCACGGACCGGGTGTATACAACCCATGCGGACTATAAGCCGTACGGCCGCTGCCCGTATTCCGCGCTCAACGACACGGTGATCGGTATGTATCCGGATGCCAGCGGCCTGATGTTGCGGCCCCAAGAAACGCAAACGGGCCTGGCGGCTTCCGCTCTCTTGGGCATTTCGTGAGTCGGATGCGATGAACCAAATCGACCGACACCTCCGCGCCGGGCCCTCACGGTCTTCCGCTGCATTCCTTTTCGCGGCAAGCCTGTGTCTTGCCGCCGTGCCGGCACTGGGCGCGACACTTTCGGATTGGGCATACGCGATCCATGAAGAAACGCTGGTGCTGGATGCCCATGCGGACATCGTGCTGCCGACCACCAACAAGCAATATCTTGGAGCGGACGGCCTGTCGAAATCGGCGCCCGACAAGCTGGCGGCCGGCGGTGTGGGCGCGGTGGTAATGTCGGCGGCCATCGGCTATGGGCCGCGGACGGCCGACGGGGATGCGGCGGCCCGCGCCGTCATCGACGAAGAACTCGCCGCGGTGCGCACCATGGTGGCGGCAAACACGGATACGCTTGCGATCACCCTGTCGCCGGATGAGCTGACCGCCGCCCGCCGGGCCGGCAAGATCGGCATCATTCTCGGGTTCCAGAACGCCCGGGCACTGCAGGGCAATGTGCGTGCGATCGACGATCTTTATGCCGGCGGTGTGCGCGTCTTCGGCCTAAACCATCTCGGCCATAACGATTTTTCCGATTCGTCTCGGCCCAACTTCGATGGCGCCACGGGGAAGTTTGAAGTCGCGGAAGAACATGGCGGCCTGTCCGATTTGGGCAAAGCCGCCATCGCGCGGATTAATGCCTTGGGCGGCATTGTGGATGTATCGCAAATGTCCAAGAACGCGACCTTGCAAACCGTCGCCCTGTCCAGCGCACCGGTGATCGCCAGCCATTCGAACGTACAGGCCTTGTCGAATGTCACGCGCAATCTGTCCGATGAAGAAATCGACCGCATCAGCGAAACCGGCGGTGTGGTCTGCCTGGCCGTATTCAGCGCCTATTTGGTGGATCTGTCCGACGCGGACCTCCTTGTACGGATCAAAAAAGTGCGTCAGGACGCCAGCCTGCCGGACGGGTATTCTTACCCGTTCGAGCTTTATTGGGAGATCAACGACCCCGAAAAGCGCACGGCCTTCCTGACCGCCATGCGCGCCACCATCGGCCGCAGCAGCGTAGACCGGTTGATCGACCACATCGATTACATTGTCCAGCGCATCGGCATCGACCATGTGGGCATCGGCTCGGACTTTAATCACGGTGGCGGCATAGACGGCTTCAATGACGCCAGCGAGGCGTCCAATCTGACCTTAGGATTGGCCGAACGCGGCTATCGTGCCGAAGACATTCGCAAGATCTGGGGTGGGAATTTTTTGCGGGTATGGCGCGATGCGCAACGGCGCGCCACCGACACGATACCGGCCGAATGAGGATTGTGCCGCTCACGGAAGCGGACTGGCAAAGGGCGCGCGCCCTGCGCCTGCACGCGCTGAAACAGGCCGCCGACACCTTCGGATCCACTTTGGCCGAAGAGCAGGCTCAGCCGGAGGCGTTTTGGCGGGCACGGCTGGCGCCCACGGACCGGGTCACACTGATCGCCGAACGGGACGGGAAAGATGTGGGCCTGGCCGTATGCGCCCCTTTTGAGGGCTCGGACACAACTGCCGGATTGTTTTCCATGTGGACAGCGCCGGCAGCGCGCCGCCTGGGCGTTGGTGCCGCCTTGATCGAAGGCGCCATCGCTTGGGCCCGCCGGAGGGGATACCGCGATATGGCGCTGGACGTTGCCGACCGGAACGGGGCCGCCATCGCGCTGTATAGCCGGATGGGATTCATCCCCACCGGGGTAGGACAATCGCATATGGCTCCGTTACGACGATTGTCTCTTCCGCTCATGCCTGCGAATGCAGGCATCTCGCGCCACCTAAGGGGAGATCCCGGTTCGCGAAAA
>JANQMY010000527.1 GCA_028279895.1 Alphaproteobacteria bacterium | reverse complement strand
CGTTGTTGTTGTCATGGCGCCAATATAGGGACGGCGCCTGCCCCCGCAAGGGCTATTCGGCCCTGCAAATTACGCCGCGGATTCAGCGGCTTACCGGTTTGGTAAACGCGTGGTTGTGCTAAGGTTAATGCTGCGTTAGGCTTTTTTCGGCCGGTTCTCGGGTATGGCAAACCGGCATTGGCCGCGTGAGGAGACGCGGCAGGCCCGTTTGGCGGACCATTGCAGGGGATGCTGACAGGATCACGCGATCGGGCTCGTCATCATTGTTTCCCATGGGGGTGAGCACATATGGGGGTTTTTAGTAGCGTTTCATCGCGAGTTGCGTTTTTGGGCTTGATCGTGGCCGGCGCGCTGATGCTGTCGGTTCCGGCCGCCACCGCGTCGACATATGGCGACCGTATCGATGCGGCGCGCGAATTCGTGGCGAGTTCCGGTATGGAACGGGGGCTGCAACGGCAAATAACCTCCATTGTCAGCAGAGTCACCGAACAGCTAAAACGCGAATATCCCGGCGTTGACGCTCGTAAGATCGAAGAAATTTCGAATACGGTACTCTCCGAGTTCCAGCAGCGCATCCCCGAATTGCTCGACGATGCCGCCCGGGTCTATGCGGAGCACTTCACCAAAACCGAGCTGAAAGAAATGACGCGCTACAACCGCTCAGCGGTGGGCCGGAAGCAGCAAGAGAAGCAGTCGGTGGTTGCCCAGCAAATGGGAGACGCCTTCAATCTTTGGCTGACCCGCGTGTCCTATAATGCGTCAAAGCGCATGGAAGAATTGCTGAACCAAAGCAGCGGCAGCAGCGGTTACGGGTACTAAAGCGTGTCGCGCAAAAGTGGATGCCGGTTTTGCGCAAAAAGATACGCGAAAAACAAAGACATAAAGCATGTCGAGTGAATCCGATTAAACGAGACATGCTTTAAGCGGCATATCTGCCGATCGGGCGGCAAAGGGGGGCCGGGCCGCCCTTTTTCATGCGCCAATTAGATGAAATCCAACAGGGTGAGATTGCTCAGGTCCGCCAAGATGCGGGCCGAGGCCTGCACCGCAATTTGGTCTTGGTTGAGGCGGGTGACCGCTTCCGCCAAGTCCACATCTTCGATATCGGAGATGAATTGCTGCAGTGAAATCAGAGAGGATTCGTGCCGGTCCCGCGCCGAGTCCAATTGGTTGGACAGAAGTCCGTTCTCGGCCGTGTGGTTGATCAATTGCTCATGCGCCGAGGTAAGCGCCGGGAGCTGACTTTCCAGGAAACTGCGCTGGGTCGGCGTCAACTGGTCGCCGAACGGCCCGTTGACGCCGGCGTCGAAGGTCGCCAAATCCTTCAACACTTGCAGAATGTCGCGTCCGACCTCGTCGGCGAGGAAGTTGATCGTGATGGTCTGGCCTTCGTCGACGGGCACGGCTTGACGTAAATTGTTGTTGTCGAACACATCGTCGACCGTCGGCGCGGCGACCAATTCCGCCAATGTGGAGATATTGACCGGCGGCTGATCGATCCGTGTACCGCCGAATATGTAGCGGTCATCGAATTGCGAGTTTAGCGTATTGAGAACTTGCTGAAATGCGCTTTCGATTCTCTCCGAAAGTGCAGCTCCGGATTCCAGAGAAATGGCGTTCAATATGTCCTGCCGCAATTCGCCGGCCGCCGATTCGATCCGCGTGAATTGAATATTCTGAATGTCCACGCGCGCCGACAATTCGGTGATATTGTTTTGAAACTGAACGGTGCGGTTCTCGACTTTCTTGGCTGTCAGCAAGACGCCCGCATCCGAGGCAATGTCTTTAAAGCTGCTGGCGACCTTGCCGGTTGCGACTTGTTCTTGAGTCTTGAAGATCTGTGCATTCTGCCGCGTCAGCTCCAATAAGAGAGCCTGGCTCTGGGAGAATGATCCAATACGGGTTACCATGATATCGGCTCCTATACCGCGTTCAGCAGCGTATCGATCAGCTCGTTCGCTGTGGTGATGACCCGGGCCGCCGCGTTGTACGACTGCTGATAAATTATGAGATTCGCCAGTTCCTCATCGAGATTGACGCCTTCGATCGAGGCGATGCGCTCGTTGATCTCCACCCGCGTACGTTCATTGCCGTCGCGCTGCGCTTCGGAGCGAGCCGCATCCGCGCTGGCTTCCGCGAGAATGGTGGTGGCGTAGTTTTCCAGCGTCGTGTTGCGTCCGGCAAGGCCGCCGGCGGAGTTGAACGTCACACCGTTGTCTTGCAGCGCTTCCATCGCCAGTGCGCCGCGATTGTCCCCGGCGGTGAGCACAATGTCGCCCGCAACAGTGGACGGCGATAGTTCCAATTGGGCGATTGCCAAAGCCGACGGGTTGCCGGCCAAGGTCGGCACAAGACCCATATTCTTAGCCTGGTCCACTTGGGCTTGCTCTCCGATGCCGAACACTTCGCCGAAGCTGCGGCCCGTTGCGCCGCGTTCCGTCGAGTCGCTGACGATCGCGACTTCATAACCGGGAAATGCACCGGTGGGCGCGGCGGTCAGTTTGCCGTTGGCATCGAGCGCGAAGTTAACAAACCCGCCCATGCCGGTGCCCGCGGCATTGAGCTGAGTGACGAGGTCGCCCACCGTGCCTGGGGCGATGGTGAGGGTGTAGTCGATTGCCGTTTCCCCATTGGGCCCGCGCAAAACGATGTTGGCGGTTTCGCCTGTGCCGAATCCGTGGGAATCCGTGGTGGTCAACCCGGTGTCGTAATGGGTCGGCGCGTCCGCGCGCAATATGTCGTTCAAGCCGAAAAAGTGCGAGAAGCTGCGACCGTCCCGGCTACTGGGCGCAGCGGCGTCCTCCTGAAAGCTCAGTCCGTTGCTGCCGGTTCCGGTCAAGCTCAGCACGCCGTCCGAGAAGCTTGCGCCGCCATTGCCGCCGAGCGCCGTATTGATCGCCGAGACCACGTCACTCACCGTACCGCCGCCAAAAGCCACGGCGCCGCCGCCGTCCACGTTGTAGGTGCCGGCGTCAAAGTCGATGTCGATACGCGATACCAGGGCACCGCTTTGGTCCGTCACCGCAAGTGTGGTGCGGCCGGTGAAGCTGTGGGCGTCTGTCGCCAACAGGCCCGTATTGGCGCCCGTGAGGGTGCCCGGGGCCGGGACAGCGCTGCTGTTGTTGGAAATCCGGTTGAGTTGATCGGCCACGCCTGCTGCGAATTCGCCGACTTCCGCCGCGAGGTCCGGCAGGATGGTATCGCGTGCATTCAGCAGTCCGCGCAGTTCGCCCGAATTGATGTGCGGCGCGATGGCCGTGCCTTGCGGCGACAATTGCCCGGTCTGGGGGTCGTAAGGGTGGACGGTAATCGTATCGAACACGGTGG
>JANQMY010000519.1 GCA_028279895.1 Alphaproteobacteria bacterium | reverse complement strand
CTTAAACATGCTGATACGAATTTCGTTGGAATACTGCCTTTCAAGAAATGTTTTTCTCACCTGGGGACTCAGGCCAAAAGCAAGCGAAAAAAGGAGGAGTCCCCCGAAGCCAATTTTTACCGCAACCTCTTTTCCGACCAGCGCCTCCATATTGTTCAGGGCCACCCGGCGCAAATCGCGCAGGGCGATCTCGGAAATGAGCAGCATCTCAAAATGGTCAGCCAATTGATCGGTCAGAAAACGGGTCACCCCAAAGCGCCGTTGCAGCCAAAGAGCCGCCTTCAAGTATCCGTTTGCCCGCAGAAATTTTCCACTGACTTCGGTGTAGCCGGCCAAACCGTTCGCCTTTACCGCGTCGATCAGGCGGCCCGCCTGCGCCCGCATAATATCCGTCATGCGCCGGTCGAGAATGCCCCGGCTGTAGAGTTCGAGATAGAGTTCGTTTTCGCGCGTTGCCAGGGACAATGCGCCGGCATCCACAAAGTCCGCCGACGCCATACCGGCCGCCTCAGCGGCTCCCTGGGGGGCGTCGTCTTCGCGCATTGCCGGCAGATTGGCCACGGTTTCCATCATGCCGGTTTCTTCCGCAATCGTTTTGAGTTGTTGTCGGATATTGCCCCGGGAGATTTGCAGGATGCGCGACTGAATCAGCTTCTGCTGCGGCGACAACACATTGAGGTCGAGCCCTTTCATCAAAGGGCGCAAGGTCGGCGCTTTGACCAACAAAGTGAACAGCACATAGCCGATCGACGCTACCAGCACCATGCGTTGCGCTTCAGCCGACAGGTAGGGCGTTTCGCTGGCCGCCAGTGCCAGCGCCACCGTCACGGCACCCCGCAAGCCGCCCCACCACAACACCATGTTGTAGGCCTGAGACACGGGCGCCGACAGCTTGAAATAACTCAGCACCGGCATAAAACCGAAAATGATGAAAGCACGCGCCACCAGGGTGGCCGCGATCAGAACCAAAAGCAGCCACAAATCAGACAGGACCGCATCCTGCAGCACCACGGGGGTATACATCGCGGCGAGCACGAAGATCAGCGAGGTGGCCCAAAAGTCGAGCTGCCGCCACGTGGCCTTCAATGCATCCCAGGATTTCGGCGACACCCGGGTGCGCCCATCGGTTCCCATCACCATGGCCGCCACCACACAGGCGATGACGCCGGACACATCCAGATATTCGTTGGCGATCAGATAGCTCAGATAGGCCAGCGACACGGTGAGGGTGATTTCCGTTACCGTGGCATCTTGCAACACGCCGATCAGCCAACAGACCAGCCGGCCGAACACATAGCCGACCACAATGCCGCCGATCAGCCCATTGAAAAACAGAAACAGGCCGAGCCCCACCGGATCATCGGAGGTGCCCGTCAGCAGGCTGATCAAAATGGCGAAAATCGCAATCGCCGCCGCGTCGTTGAACAGGCTTTCGCCTTCCACCAGGATCGACAGGCGCTGGGGCGCGCCGATATCCCGAAACACGGCCACCACCGCCGCCGTGTCCGTGGTCGACACAATGGCACCGATCAACAAGGCGGCCAGCAGCCCCAGCTCGGCGGTGAAGTAGATGGAAACACCCACAATCACCGTGCAAAACACCACGCCGACCACCGCGAGCAAAACGATCGGCGCAAAGTCGTCCATCATGCGCCGCACATCGATGGTCAAACCGGCCGCAAACAACAATGGCGGCAGAAACAAATTGAGCAACGCGTCGCCGGACATGCCGACACTGCGAATAGCGGCCACGAAGTCGCTCGCCGTGGCCTCGGTGACCATGGTGTCGCTCAGCAGTAACCCCAAGGCCACCCCCAGCAGCGCAAGCAGCACCGTGTAAGGCATCAGAATGTTGCGCGCGATGGGCAGCAGAACGCTGACAATGCCCAGCAGCCCCGTCACGCCAAAAACGATAAGTGCAGATCCGTCCATTCCTAGAGTCTTGCGCCTAGGGGCGGGTGATTGGCAAGCCCCTGCATCTGCACGGCAACGATGCTCACGTGTATACAGGGCCCAATTGCACGCGTATAAGCCGGTTTCCGCACCGATTTGGGCCTTGCTTTTGAGCTGAATTGCGCCACCTTGAAGGCTTGCCTGCGCAAATAGAACAAAAACGGCCTTTATGGATCAGCCCGCAGCCTCAGTTCAAACCGTCGACACCCTGACCGATTCGGCCGATTTCCGGTGGTACCTCACCACCCATGGCAGTTGGTTTGCCGCGTTGGGCCTCCAGATGGTCATTTTTCCCTATCTGGTAACCGAGGTGCTGCTGGGCTCACCCAAGATGATCGGTATCGCTCAAATGTCACTGATGGCCCCCACCTGGGTGCTGATGCTGTTCGCGGGCGCCATTGCCGACCGCCGAGACGGCCGGAAGCTGCTTATTGCCTTGAACGCAGCCGCCATCGTCCCGCCTTTGGTGCTGTCCGTCGTGGTGGGCAGCGGCACGCTGACCTATGCCTTGATCATCGTCTATGCACTTTCGATGGGGGTGCTCAGCGCGTTTTCCATGCCCACGCGCGATTCACTGCTGAACGACGTGATCGCCCGCATTCATGAACGCAAAGGCGACGCACATTCCAAACTGCAGCGGGCTGTCACCCTATCCAATATGCTGCAATTTGGCGGGCAAACCTTAGGCATGATCATTGCGGGCGCCGCCGCTATTTTTGGCGCCGCACCGTTGATTTTCTTCCATGCCATTATCGCGGCGCTCGGCACATTTGCCGCTCATCGGTTGCACGCGCCGGTGCGTAAGAAGCCGGCGAACGAAATGACGGCACATCCGTTGAAGGCCGTGCGCGAGGGGCTGAGCGAAGTCTACCGGTCGCCCGTTTTGCTGCCGCTCGTGTTGACGGCCCTTTCCGTCGGGCTGTTCTTCGCCGGCTCGTTCATGGTGACATTGCCCGTATTGATCCGAGAGGAATATGGCGGCGGGATCTCGCGCTTCTCTGCCGCAACGGTCAGCTTCTGGATCGGCACGATCGTGTCGTCCATCACGCTGATTCAGATGGGGCATATCGCAAATCGGGGACGCGCCTTGTTGCTCGCGCTGGCCAGCGGCGTGGTCATGCTGACCGCGATGTCGATCCCGATGCCGTTTGCCGCGCTGTGCCTCGTCTTTTTCCTGTGGGGCCTCGGTGCCGGCGTGGCCCTTACCCTGTCGCGGGGGATCGTTCAGGAATCGGCCCCGGCCACACACCGCGCGCGCATTCTGGCGATCTACCAACTGGGCTTTAGTGGCGGTATGCCCCTTGGGTCTTTGGCCATGGGCTTCTTGATTGAGGCTTTCGGTGTGCGCGCATCCGTTTACGTTCCCGCCGTGGCCATGGCGATTGTGCTCACCGTGATGGCGTTTCGCTCGAAACTCCTCTCCATCGACAAGGTCACCCAGCGCTTGGCGGCGGAAGCGGCCATTTCCACCACCGGCGATTCCAGCAACAGAACGGAAGACGCGCCGGCCCCCCGCTAAGCGGCGGCGGAAGGCTCCAACCGGGTACGGACAAAATCTTCGACGTTTTTCTCAAGCGCTTCCCAATCCGTGAACTCGTAGTCTTGGTGGGTGTCCGTGGGGCCACCGGCCGCGCGCAGGATCTGTTTCATGATGAAACGCTTGAAGAAATTATATTCCGTATACTTCAGGGCTCCGGCGATCTGATGTATGTCGGCCGGCTGCCACCCGACGGACTCGAGGAAGCTTGACGCCAGGTGCTGCAGAGCCGTCTTGTCGTCTTCTTCGTCACTCATGACCGCCAAGCTGACCGACAAGAACATGCCGGGCGGTTTCGACATGGCTTCGCTATGCGCCTTAATGTATCGGCGGACGGCTGCCGGATAGTGATGTTCGTGAATAGGCGCCCCGATAATGACGGCATCGGGGTTCGGCCATTCTTCTTTTTCCGAACGTTCCGTCGTATCGACCAGAACGGTGCGGTGACCCAGCGCCTCGACTTTCTGGGCGACACGCTGACAAATCTTCCGGGTTTGCCCTTCGATCGATCCATAGCCGATCAACACCGTGCTCATGACCCTACCTCCTGCGTTTGGAACGTTTTTGATGACACCCCAAACGCCACAGCAAGACATTGATCGGTATCAATCGTAGCTGCTTAGGCAACCGGCCCGGTGAGAGAGGCGCGCTGGGACAGTTCAATCCAATTGCCGTCGGGATCGCGTATGAACGAATATCGGGCCACCGCGCCATGAGTGATCGGCGGGCGCCCTTCGGTGCCGCCGCGCTCCAGAACTGCGGCATGGACTTTGTCCACATCCCAGACCTGCAAGGTGAGATACCGGAAGCCCGGCCCTTCCATGGATGCATCTCTTGGCGCGTCCTCGGCTTGTTCCAGAAACAGCACACTGTCGCCAACCCGAAAGGCATCTGCGCCGGCGCGGGGCGCCGTCGGCAAACCGATCACTTCGGCCCAAAACGCTTTATGGGCGTCAAGGTCGCGCACCCTCACAACGACGCCCATCTGGGTGACGCCCGGCTTCCCCGGCGGCACGCGCCGTACCACAGTACCTTCGGGGTCCGTATCGCGTTCCTCTGCCTCAAGCCCAGGCACGGCGACCAAGACCTGCGCATAGCCGGTCTTCGGGCAATCCGGCAATGCTTCCCGGGCGTGGTTGATCTTGATAATCGAGCCGCGCAGTTGATGGCGGTGCTGTTGGACGCCGCCACCGACCGACAGAGGACCTTCATAGGCAACCCCCGGCTGGGCCTGCCAAAAGGACAACATCTCCTCACGCCGATTGGTGAGAAGGCCG
>JANQMY010000516.1 GCA_028279895.1 Alphaproteobacteria bacterium | reverse complement strand
GCCTCCTCACCATGAGGCTTTTGCTTGTTTTCTTCATCCTGAGGAGGGCCGTTAGGCCCGTCTCGAAGGATAGGAATGATTTTTTCAGCAAGCTGCTAGCGGCTTGCTATGGCGTTTCCAGGTGAAGCATGCCCTCGGGCTTGATCCAATGGCTGGATACCGGTTGGCCGCCCAAAGTCTATTGGCGGAAACGCGCTAAACAAAGAGTCTGGAGCCGTTTTGTGTTTCAAGCAGCAACCAAAACGGCTCTAGGAAACGTCCATCATGATTTTCACCACATTGTCTTCGCGCGCGTCGAACAATCGGTACGCTTCGGTGCCGTCCGACAGCGGCATGGTGTGAGAAAACAGGCCTTCCGCTTTCAGGCGGCCTTGCTGGAGAAGCGGCACAAGGTTCTCCCACATCAACGTCACCGGGGCGACGCCCGCGCGAATGGTCGCGTTTTTGTAGAGAATTGACATTAACGGCAATGCGACGTCCGCTTGCGGTAGACCAATGAAGGAAGCGGTGCCGCCGGGGCGGACCAGATTGAGGGCCGTTTCCACGGCGGGTTTTGCGCCCGATGCTTCGAATACGGAGTGTGGGCCTTTGCCGTCCGTCTTGTCGAAGATAGACAGAAAGGTCTCGGGGCCCGGCTCGAATACGGTGGCGCCCAGGGCGGCCGCCTTGTTGCGCCGGCCTTCCACCGGGTCGATGGCGAAGATTTGGGCCGCCCCCATGAGCTGCGCGAGCTCTACCCCGATGATCCCGATAGGTCCCAGGCCCACGATGGCCACGGAATGGCCCGGCTTGATGTCTGCATTGGTCGTGCCGAAATAGGCCGTTGCCATAGCATCGGTCAGCAGGATGGCGTGTTCGTCGGACACACCGTCCGGAATGCGCAACAGGGTGCGATCCGCATTGGGGATGAGGGCGAACTCTGCCTGGCCGCCGTTGAGCTGTGTGCTCAGGCCGAAGGCGGTGACCTTCGCGCACTCGCTGATGCGGCCGGTTTGGCAGGCTTCGCATCTGCCGCATCCCGTGCCGCCGGCGGCCAGCACCTTGTCGCCCACCTTGAAGCCATGGACTTCTTTGCCCAGCTCCAAGACCTCGCCGATGAATTCGTGCCCGACGCAGAACTTGTCGATGTCTCCACCATAATCGGTCGTGGAGATCTGGTCGCCATGGTATATGTGCAAGTCCGATCCGCAGATGCTGCACTTCTCCACTTTCAGGATGACGCCGTTGTCGACCGACAGTTCGGGGTCGTCATAGGATTCGTAGCGAATGTCTCGAGGGCGGTTAAAAACAAGGGCTTTCATAGGTGGACGTTCCCTTCGGTTGCGGCGGGTGTGTTAGCCGCCCTTGAGCTTGGGCAGGAAACACACTTCCGAGTGGGGCTCTAGCGGCTCCAGAAACGGGTCCTGGATCATCTCGCCATCGATTGCCACGAACATATGCTCGTCAAGGAACGCGCGCAGGCCCGGATAGGCGGTTTCGATCGCGCGCATAAGGCTGCGCATATTGTCCGCCTCCAGATCGAATTCTTTGACGTGATCGGTGAAGCGCTCTGCGACGTCGCTGGACACTACAATCCGGGGCATTGCCTTAGTTCGTCATGGCGGTGGTGACGTGAATCAGCTGTCGATGGCGTCAAGCACACGCGGCGGCGACAGAGGTAATTGGTCCATCCGTTTGCCCACGGCATGCGACACCGCGCTGGCGACGGCCGCCAAAGGCGGCACGATCGGCACTTCGCCCACGCCCCGCACGCCGTAAGGGTGGAAGGGATTGGGCACTTCGATGATCTGCGTGTCGATCATCGGCAGATCCGAGGTGACCGGCATGCGGTAATCCAGGAAGCCGGCATTTTCCAGGCAGCCATCGTCGT
>JANQMY010000501.1 GCA_028279895.1 Alphaproteobacteria bacterium | reverse complement strand
GATGAGGAAAACAAACAAAAACCTCATGGTGAGGAGGCGCGATAGCGCCGTCTCGAACCATGGAGACCTAATGTCATGACTTTTTCAGCAAGCTGCTAGGGCTTTATCTTCGATGGGGTGGGCAGGGCGGCCAGATCTTCCGAGATGGCCGGCAGAATTTCTTCCACTGTCGAAACCGTGCGGTACAGGTCGCGGACATTTTCGCCCGCATAACCTTCGCCGATCACATGTTCCATCAGGTCGAGGAACGGATCCCAGTATCCTTCAAGATTGGCGATAATGACCGGCTTATCGTGCACCTGCAGTTGACGCCAGGTGAGGATTTCCATGGTTTCGTCCAACGTGCCGATGCCGCCCGGCATGATCACGAAGGCGTCCGACATTTTGTACATCAGGATCTTGCGTTCATGCATCGTCTCGGTCAGACGAACGTCGGTCAGCCCGTCGAGCTGAGGTTCCATCTCGGTGAGGAATTTGGGGACAATCCCTGTCACGGCGCCGCCTTCGTCCAGCGCGGCTTTGGCGACGGCGCCCATCATGCCCACGCCCGCGCCGCCATAGACGACACGAATGTCTCTTTGCGCACATTCCTGTCCAAGGGCAATCGATGCGTTGACGAAGTTGGGATTAATGCCGTCTCGGGAGCCGCAGAATACGCAAACGGCGGTTAACTGGGGACGATTCATGTGATCGCATCGGATCGGTAAATCCATGGCACTCTACTCACTACGCTTTTACTCACGCGTGCCGAGGCGGGGTCCCCCTCTACCGGCACGGGACACTGGCTTAATATTGTCACAATGCGCTTTTAGCTTGGTTAAAGGCGAGATTAGCTTGGTTAAACTGCGTTTTCGTGGCTGCAATGGGGCGATTGTCGGGCAGGCCGGGGCCGGTTTAAGAGAATATTAAGCATGTTGAACGTGGATTAAGGCCTAGAAACTGGCGGTTTTGGCCGCCTTAACCGCCGAGGAGGGATGAGCTTGCGCGGAACTATCGTGGCGGCGGCCTTATTGGCCCTGGCGATCCTGGCGGTATTGCTTCTCATTTTCGGTCTTGGCACATGGGACAGCGAGGATGTCGGCACACCGATTTCTACCGGCGCACCGACCGTCGAAGAGCCGGCGGGAGAAGCGCCGGACGATCTGGTGCCCAGCGATCCCCGTATTCCCACCTTCGATATTGTGCGGGTCGATCAAGACGGGACCGCCGTCATTGCTGGCCGGGGGGCGCCCAACTCTAAGGTGGAAGTGCTGATCGGCGGCAGGGCTGTGGCCGAGACCGAATCCGACGACAATGGTGAATGGGTGGTTGTGGTCGAGACGCCGCTGGAGGAGGGGGCTCAAGAACTCACTTTGCGGCTGACCTTGCCTGACGGTGCGGTGCTCAACTCGGAACAGAAAGTTGTGATTGCCGTGCCGGAGCGCGACGGGGAAAAACCGTTGGTGGTGCTCGGCGGCCCGCGGGGCGGCAGCAAAGTGCTGCAAAGTCCGACCGACATAGACATCGGTCAGGAACTCGCGCTGACCTCCATCGACTACGATCCCGATGGTGATGTGATATTTTCCGGCACGTCCGATCCCAATGCGCGCATCCGCATGTATCTCGACAATGAATTGGTGGCGGAAGGCCGCGCGAATGGCAGTGGCCGCTGGGAGTTGAGGCCCCAAGGCGAAATCTCACCCGGTGTTCACATGGTACGGGTCGATCAGGTGGATGATGACGGTCTGGTCACGGCGCGGGTCGAGCTGCCTTTTGAGCGCGAGTCGCCGGAAGTGATCGCGGCGTTGCCTGGGCGTGTGGTCGTTCAGCCCGGTAACAGCCTGTGGCGCATTTCCCGCCGCTTGTATGGGCGAGGAATTCTTTACACGGTGATTTACGAGGCGAACAAGGATCAGATCCGTGATCCCGACCTGATCTATCCGGGTCAGGTGTTCGAGACCCCACAGCCCGACGCAAACGCTCGGTAGCACCGGTAACCCGACATTTTTGCGCGGGGTTTGTGCGCTGATCGCGCCACCGGATCAGTGCGTTTTGTTGTGACACCCTGGAAATTCGCCTAAGACTCGCTCATGTTATAAAAAGGCGCCTCCGGACATATCTCATCGCGGGGCCGCCCATAAGGGGAGCAATGTGTGCGGCAATTTGTGACCGGCCATGGGAATGGTCCGTCTGATGACCGGTCGGATTACAAGGATCACCACTGGCAAACGCTGAAGACGCTTCTGCCTTATTTGTGGCCGGCAGATCGTCCGGACTTGCGTGTGCGTGTTGTCATAGCTTTGCTGTCGCTGATCGTCGCGAAGATTGTCTCCGTGGCCGGACCGTTCTTTTTCAAGGATGCGGTGGACCAGTTAGACGGGCTCGAACCGACGGCGGTGACAATCACCGTGATCCTGGTGATTGCCTATGCGGTGTCGCGCATATTCACGATCGCCTTTGCCCAACTGCGCGATTATGTGGCCGCGCCCGTGGGGCAGCATGCGCAGCGGGTTGTGGCGCTGCAGACCTTCAAACACTTGCACGACCTGTCATTGCGGTTTCATCTGGAACGGCGGACCGGCGGGCTGTCGCGGGTCATCGAGCGCGGCGTTGTCGGCATCGATTTCATTGTGCGCTTTACCTTGTTCAACATCGTGCCCACGATTGTCGAACTGGCGATGGTGTGCGTCATTCTCGCCATGGTGTTCAACGGCTGGTTTCCGCTGATCACGCTGGTGACGATTGGAGCCTATATCTGGTTTACGTTTTCGGTCACGGAATGGCGCAACAAGTTCCGCCGCCGGATGAACGACAAAGATTCGGAAGCCAATACCAAGGCGGTGGACAGCCTGCTGAACTTCGAAACCGTCAAATATTTCGGCAATGAGCAGCACGAGGCGCGCCGTTACGACAAATCCCTTGAGGGGTATGAAACGGCGGCGATTAGCGTCAATCAGTCTTTGGCGGCGTTGAACAGCGGCCAAGCGGCGATCTTCAATGTGGGGCTGGGTCTGCTGCTGGTGCTGACGGTTTATGGTGTGTCTACCGGTGTCATGACCGTGGGTGAATTCACCATGGTCAATCTCTACATGATGCAGCTTTACCAGCCGCTGAACCTGCTGGGCATGGTATATCGCGAAGTGAAGCAGTCGCTGGTGGACATGGAACAGATGTTCGACCTAACGCGGGTAGCGCCCGAGGTGGTGGACGATCCTGATGCGCCGCCCTTGAAGGTGGAGGGCGCCAAAGTCGAATTCGAGAATGTCTTCTTCCACTATGAAGCGGCGCGGCCGATTTTGCGCGATGTCTCGTTCTCGGTTCCGGCCGGCAAGATGGTGGCTGTGGTGGGGCCCAGCGGTGCCGGTAAGTCGACCCTGTCGCGCATCCTCTACCGCTTCTATGACATTTCAGAAGGCAGTGTGCGGATCGACGGTCAAGACATTCGGCATGTAGCGCAAGATACGTTGCGCCAGGCGATCGGCATTGTGCCCCAGGATACGGTGCTGTTTAACGACACGATCCGCTACAATATCCGTTACGGAAGACCGGATGCGACCGACGCCGAAGTGGAAGAAGCAGCGAAGCTTGCCCAAATCCACGATTTTGTGACGGGCCTGCCCGACGGCTATGATTCCATGGTGGGCGAGCGCGGGCTGAAGCTCTCGGGCGGCGAAAAGCAGCGCGTGGCGATTGCCCGCACCATTCTCAAGAACCCGCCCATTCTGCTGTTGGACGAGGCCACGTCGGCCCTCGATACGCATACGGAAAAAGAAATCCAAAATTCCCTGTACAAAGTGGCGGAAAACCGCACGACCTTGGTGATTGCGCACCGCCTCTCCACGGTAATCGACGCGGATGAAATCTTGGTGCTGGAAAAAGGGGAAATCGTCGAGCGGGGACGTCACAAAGACCTGCTGGCGCAACACGGTGTCTATGCCGGTATGTGGCAACGCCAGCAAGAAGCGGCGGCGGCGCGCGAAAAGCTGAAGGTCCTCGACGACGAAACCGATATGCAGACACCGGCCCTCGCCGGCGAATGACAATGCACGCTTATTCCGCTGGCGGGCGTGTGCTGGACGGCGCGCGCGTATCGAAAAACTGGCGTCCACGCTGGTATTGCCGCTTCACCTGTCCCCACACTTCTTGCGGATCGATTTCTTTTAGTTTGTAGGGCAGCGCCAGCATGGCCGGTGTCAGCACCAGCGTCAGGATCGTAGAAAAGCCCAATCCGGAAACAATCGCCGTTGCAAGCGGTTGGAACCAGATGCCGGCAGGTCCGCCGATGGTGACGTCCCGTGTCAAGAAATCCACGTTCATTTGGAACACCATGGGCAGCAGCCCAAAGATGGTGGTGACCGTGGTCAAGAAGACAGGGCGTAAACGTTGGGCGGCCGTTTGCACAATGGCGTCTCGATAAGAGAATCCTTCCCGTAATAACCGCTGATAGGTGTCGATCAGCACGATGTTGTTGTTCACCACAATGCCGGCCAGGGCGATGATTCCCGTACCGCTCATCATGACACTGAGGGTTTGGAAGGTGAGGACCGATCCCAGCAACACGCCAATCGTGGAAAAGATCACCGACGAAAGGATCAGCAGCGCGTGGTAATAGCTGTTGAACTGGGTGAGCAAAATGATGGCCATCAAAAACAGCGACATGGGAAACGCGGTGCCGACCAAAAACCGGGTGGCTTCGATTTGATCCTCGTTGGCCCCGCCGAATTTGAGAGTCACCGCCGGATGAATTTCTTGTTCGTCGACCCACGCCTGCAATTCCGCCACTTTGTCGTTGGGCAGCACCGCCGGCACCGTGTTGGCATTCACGGTGAGGGTGCGCAGTCCGTTCAAGCGCTCGATCCGGTTGACGAGCGGGACAGGGCGGCGCTCGACGAAATTGGTGATGGGCACCAAGCCCTGATCCGTTGCTACCCGCAAGGCGTCGAGCTGATTGATCGACCGGTCGTCACGGGGCAGACGCACCCGGAT
>JANQMY010000500.1 GCA_028279895.1 Alphaproteobacteria bacterium | reverse complement strand
CGGCCTTGCGGGGTTGGGCATGCTGGCCGGACTGGCCATTTTTCTGCGTGGGCAAAACCTGCTTGGCCGTGTGGCGGACCCACCGGATCCGCGCCTGCTGTCGAGGCCCACGCCCATTGGCCTAAGCCTCGAAACCACGATCTACGCGGCCACCGTTATTGGCCTGCTGGTGGTGTGGTTTTTAGTTCAGAATCAGCAATTGGTCGGATCCTTGTTGGGTCTCTTCGGCATCGTCATGCTAGGTGTGATTTTGTTTTACGCCTTTCTTCGCTGCACCCCGGTGGAACGGGACCGGCTGCTGGTATTGACCCTACTCACATTGTTTTCCGTTCTGTTTTGGGCGCTTTTCGAACAAGCCGGTTCATCCCTTAATCTGTTTGCGGATCGTGCTGTCGACCGCGTGGTCTTCGGGCTGGAAATCCCACCCGCCACGCTGCAATCGCTCAACGCGCTTTTCATCTTTACGTTGGCACCCGTCTTCAGTCTGATGTGGCTTAGCCTGGGAAAACGGGGGCTTGAGCCCAACGTGCCAGCGAAGTTCTCTATCGCGCTCGCCCTGGTTGGGCTGGGTTTTCTGGTGCTGGCTTTCGGCGCCAGCCTTGCCGACGCACCGGGTGTGAAGACCGGACTTATTTGGATCGCTCTGCTCTATCTATTGCACACCTGCGGCGAGCTGTGCCTGTCGCCCATCGGACTGTCGGCCGTCACCAAACTGTCTCTGTCAAAGATTGTGGGCATGATGATGGGTGTTTGGTTCTTGGCATCCGCCGGTGCCAACTATATCGCCGGCTGGATTGCCACACTGACCAGCCCGCCGACCGGCAGCGGCGCAGCCTACGCCATCAGCGTGTATAGCGAGGTCGGGTGGCTCGCCATCGGTTTGGCGGCCGTGCTTTTGATTGCGTCACCCTTTTTGAAACGGCACATGCACGGCATTCAGTAGCCGGACGAAGAGTGAACCAGATCGGCAAAAAGGTTGCAGACGGCTTTGGCGTGCTGTCGTACAAATTCCTCTGAACGCGGATTGATCCCGAACAAGGCCTCGCATTCGAATTCCACATCGAACACGAAGGTGGCCGCACCGATCATCATATAGTGGGTGTGGGGATCGACCTCTTTGCCGACAATTTCCTGTGTCCAGTCCACGCGGGGACGCACAAAGCGCTCGAGCAGATAATCGAGACGCCAAGACTTGGCTTTGCCTTCCTGCACCATCATGCGGTTGATTTCCGGGCGCGCCGCACTGAACCGGATAAACGCCGACAAATAAGCCTGAAACCGGGCCTCCGCGGGCAAATCAGCCAATGCCGGGTCGTCTTCCCCCAAAAGGCGAGACATATCGGCAAACATGTCTTCCACCACGGCCTTCCAAAGCGCTTCTTTGGTACCGAAATGGTGGGCCACCAACCCGCGCTTCACCTCGGCATGCGCTTCGATGGTGCGAATAGAAACACCGTCATAACCGAAGGTGGAGAACAGATCGGTGGCGGCTTTCAACAGATGCGCACGGGTTTCCTTGGCCCGTTGCTGTTCCGCCCGTTTTCGCGGGGCGCGGCGAGGTTCAGTAATAGCGGTCACGATTTTTCATAAACTTGTTGATTGACAAACTTTATTACTATATAGTTGCCATATGACAAGTTTTAGGAGACCAGGTCAATGGCAAAAACGGTTTTGATTTGCGGCGCCTCGGGCGGGCTTGGCCGCGTGATGGGGGAAATGTTCGTGAACCGCGGTTTGACCGTCTACGGCACGATGCGGGCGCCGGAAAATGCGATCGACAATTTTCCTTTCCCAATGGTCGCCATGGATGCCACGGACGAGGCGTCTGTCGCCCGCTGCCTGGCCGAGGTGAAGGAAAAGGCCGGACAAATCGATGTGATCATCAACTGCGTCAACAACATGGTGCTGGGCACGGTCGAAGAAACCACCATGGAAGAATTTCAGCACCTGTTCGATGTGAATGTGTTCGGCGTGGTGCGGGTATGCCGGCAGGCCGTGCCGATCATGCGTGCCCAAGGCGGCGGTACACTGATCAATATGAGTTCGCTCGGCGGTCTGCTGGCCGTGCCGTATCTCAGCGCTTACACATCCGCCAAGTTCGCGATCGAGACCTTCACCGAAGCTCTATATCACGAAATGAAAGGCGAGCCGATCGACGTGGTCATCATGCAACCGGTGGCCATGCGCATGGACCGGCCGGAAACCGGAAACCATTTGCACGCCGTCCGTAACGCTGCGCCGGATTCGCCCACCCACCGCATGATCAAGCGGATGGCCAAGGACACGGCAGAAAGCAAGCTTACGCCGGAGATGGTGTCTCAAGAGATCTACAAGGTGATCCACAGCAAGAAGAAAAAGCTGCGCTATCCGATGGACCGGGCAAAAGCGCTGACGCTTGTCAAACGGCTTGCACCGCAATCCATGATCGGCGGGCTGGTGGCCGCGGCACGCAAACAGGCCGCTTAGGGCCGGTTTGGTTTTGATTGAAACACAATACGGCTCCAGACTCTTTGTTTTGCGCGTTTCCGCCAATAGAGTTTGGGTGGTGAACCGGTTGCCACCCATCGGGTC
>JANQMY010000480.1 GCA_028279895.1 Alphaproteobacteria bacterium | reverse complement strand
CTGCCAGGTCCCCCCAAAGGCTGCGTTGACGTTGGGTTGGAAGGGAAACTCGTTTCCTGAAACGTCTTGCCCTTGAAACTGAAACTCCTTGAACTCGGTCTCGATGAGGCCAAGAGATCCGTACAAGGATAACTCTTCAGTGGCTTGCCAGCTAAGTTCCATCTCAAACCCGTAAAGCTCGGCTTCGCCCGCATTTTGTATGAACCGTATCAGCGGGGCCGCCGGGTCCGGCGCAAAACGGATCTGCATATCCTGGTATTCCACATAGAACGCATTGGCGTTTAAAAACAGTGCCCCATCGAGGAAGACCGACCGCAAAGCCAGTTCATAGTTCCACGTGAACTCCGGATCGAATTCGAATGGCTGACCGGTATCTGTCCGGATATCCGATCCCCCCGGCCGATACGCCTTCTGGGCCGTAAAGCTGAGGCTGACATCGTCGTCGAAATTGTAGGTTAGGCCGGCCTTCGGCAAAAACGCATCAAACGAGGCATCGCCCGAAAAATTGATGCTTCCGCTGGGCAGCATCGGGTTTGGCGGTGTGACCATGGTATTTGCGAATTCCAAATTGGAGTTGTCTTCCCGCTCATAACGACCGCCCGCAATGATGGTCCAGGACGGGGTGATGTCATATTCGACCTCACCGAACACTGCGTAGTTCTCGAAAGATAGTTCAAAGCCGTCATTGCGGAGAAGCTGAAAAGGCCCAAACGCCCCCTCAATAAACCGCTCGGATTGTTCATCCACATTCGCATAGTAGGCCCCGAGAACACCGCTCCAGGGCCCGCTGCCCTCATACACCGCACGCAGTTCTTGAGTGATTGCTTCGTCGGTGCCCTGGGACGGAACCGCAAACCCGTTGCCCCCTAAGGTTTCCGCGATAGGATCGCCCCTAGACTCCAGATCAGTGAGCCCCGTGATAGACGTGACGGACAAGGCGCTGTTGACTTTGTACGTCATCACCAATGAACCGGTCAGTACATCCGTCCGCTCAACATTGATGATCTGGTTGGTCTGACGGTCAAAGAAGTTCGGCCCACTGACAACATCCACACCCCTCTCGGCGTCCGAATAAGCTACTGTCAGCAACGCTTCGAAGTTTTCAAAAGGAGTAAACAGAACTTTACCCCTTAAGACCTTCCGTTCGTCCCGACCCGGATCATCCACGAAAACGCCACCGTTCGAGAATTCGGTGAAACCATCGGTTTTGATGAAATCGCCGGCAATCCGAAATGCCAAAATGTCATCGATCACCGGCCCGCCGAAGGCCGCGGCGTATTGCGTTCTGTCGAAGCTGCCGTAACTGAAGCGGGCGCGCGCATCCCATTCAAAGGTCGGGTCCACGGTGTTGATGATAATCGCGCCGGCCAACCCGGACCGACCTTGGGTGGAGGTTTGAGGCCCGCGGAAGACTTCAACCTGCGCCACATCCCATGTGCTCAGCAGGCCGTTCGCCGCGCCAGCTTGTGTCTGAACGGCACCATCGATGTAAATGGCCGTCGTTTGAGATGTATCGCCGGTTCCGCTGCCAAGTCCACGTTCGGGAATCCCGCGAATAGTGAGACCCTCGCCCCCAAACCCATTGCTGACATTTGGCGTGCGTTGAAGGATTTCTTCCACATCGACGATAAAGCTGCGGTCGAGCGTTTCGCCGGAGTACACCGATACGCTTGACACCGTATCTTGGAGCGTTCGGTCACGCTTCTCCCCGGTGACGATGATATTGTCCATAGGTCGGGAAGCGGAAGCGGCGGTCTGATCGTCCAGCTGCGCAACAATGATCGCGTCGCCCGATGAACGCTGTGCGTAAAGACCGGAGCCTTCCAGCATTTGGTCGAGCGCATCCTCCGGGGCCAGGCGTCCCGACACGGCAGGTGCGGTCTTGCCATCAACCACGGCCTGCGGCGCCACGATGGTCAGGTTCGTCTGTTCCGCCAAGGTTACAATTGCGGCGCCTAAAGGTTGTGCTTCAACCTCAATATAGACTGGCGCCTGCGCGGCGACCGGCGCCGCCGTCATCAACAAGACAGCCGCGGCCGCGATAGAGGTGCGCCGCCTATTGACCGCACACTTGGATTCTTCAAACTTCTTAGCCCCCAAAATCACTTTCTTCTTCCCCATAGATTTACGGTCGTGCGACTGAAAATCAGTCGCATCTGTTGAAAAGACGCGGCAGACGGCAAGAACGCCACCCCTTCAGCACATTTTTTGGCGTTTTTTAATGCGCCGATTTCAAAAGGTCTGGCGTAGCGGCTTCCACATAAACCGCATCGGCGTAGTGGCGAAGCGTAATCGGCAGGGCTTCCGCTAGGGTCGTCAGCATGGCGTCAATGTTGTCGCTGTTAAAGGCGGCGTTGATCGTCAGGTCCGCCACGCCCTCATCGGTAATGATAATGCGGCGCTCGGTGTACCGGTTCGCATCGGCAACAACCTGGGACAATGGTGTATCTACATAGATGAGCCGGCCCGTGCGCCACGCCCCTAACGTGCCCACATCAATTTCGGAGACCGCGGCAAGCCCCGCATGCGTCGAGGCCGTTACTTGTTCGCCGACGTTCAACCGGACTGGGGTGTTCGATCCATTCGCCCTGAGAGTCTGTTCTGGGTCGGCGGGCGCAACGTCAACGATGCCCTCGGCAACAGCGATCTGCACCCGGTCGGTCCCTTTGCTTACTAAAAAAGACGTTCCAACAGCCTGTGCTTTGACGCTGCCCGAAACGACCGTGAAGGGCCGATCCGGATCGGGTGCCACATCGAACATGGCTTCGCCCTGCCTCAGCTCGATGGAGCGTTGGTCTTCGTTCAGAGTTGCGGAAAGAGCCGTCATGGCACCCAGCGCCACAGTGCTCCCGTCGCCAAGTTTTATCTCTTTAACCTCTGCGACCCCTGTCCGATGCTGGGCGGGAGACGGTGCGCCAACCGGCTCAAAACCCCACGGCGTCAGAAAAAACACCAGGAGGGCCGCCAACATGACGCCGGCGAAACCTGTCGCCGGATGACGCAAGTACGCTGCCGGCACAGTGGTGAATTTCGCCGCCTCTATCACGCGTTCCCTCAGAAGAGGACGCGCCAAAGCCGGATCAAGCTCCGCAACACGAACCGACGACATCTCCGCCCATAAAAGCTTTGCGCGTTCGAAAGCCTGCCGATGTTCCGGGGAGGCGTCGATCCACGACACAAACTTTACCTGCTCTAAAGGCGACAAAGGTCCTTCTGAAATCAACACCTGCCAGGCGTGCGCTTCCTCGGCAATTTTCTTATGTTCATCAGAAGATGTCATGGAGCATCACGAACGGTTGTCGCGCTCTGCCAACGCACGGTCAATGTCCGCCATCGCCTTTGCCACGTGTTTTGTGACGGCCGTGCGCCCGATCCCTAAACGTTTGCCAATCTCTGTATACGACAGTTTCTCGATCCTGTTCATGATCAAAATGCGCCGGCGTTTTTTCGGCATCTTCGACATCGCTTCGACGACAAGATCCATTTGATCTTTTGCCAATAAGACGCGCTCGGGTGTCAAAACGTCACCCGTCAACGGGAAGAAAGTTTCGGTCACCTCTTCCGCATTATGCGCGCGCACCGTCAGATGCCGTTTTTCGGAGATCAAGATGTTACGCGCGGTGCGCCACAAAAACCCCGGCAGGTTTGAAATTGCCGCGAGGTCATCGACTTCATAGACTTTTGCAAAGGCGCGCTGGGCAACATCTTCGGGCTCGGGCGGTCCCTGCCCCGCTAGAGACCGCACATAACGGATCAAGTCTTGTTTATAGCGGACATAGAGATCCTCGATGATTTCGGTTCTGCCCGCATTGTTCAACGGCAACCTTTCGGTCGCGGCGGGCATCGCCCTTCGGGATCCAGAAATTGTCATTTACACAACGCGTCGTTTGCATGCGGATGGCAATGCTTAAGGCTTCACACACCGCGACCCACCGTAAGGATCGATACGGACTGCTTTGCCGACCGATCTAGTTGAGAATGGGTATCATTTGCGCTGCAGTGGATCAAGCGGGCTGCCGATGCTGCGTTGCCGCACCTCAGAATGCGTAGCGGAGAGACAGTTCCACAAAATCGTTTTGACGGAATTCGCCCAGGTCGGAGCTGCTTTTGCCCCCGAACAGGAATACCCGTGCCGTGAGCGTGATGGCGTCGTTGAATTCGTAGTCGGCGAAGGTTTCGATGGCATACTGACCTTCGTTCGCCACCTGACCGCGCACGCCAGCCTCCGTCGCATCATCAAAAAAGGAATTGGTGATCGCGAACGTGCCGCCAAAGGTATCGTCCGCCTCTTCGAAACGATCCCAAAAGAGCTGTACATTGACATAGAGATCCCGCAGAAAAGTGCGGTCCCAGCCGACAATGAGTTGGCCGAGGTCGGTTGTGCGGCCGAGCCCTAAAGGAAAATCCGGCGTGTAAGCAATTTCGCCGCGCCAAGTGCTTTTCGCCTGACCGAGGGCGGCGCTCAGATTGATCGTCGTGAAGCGGGACGGTGTCAGCCGAACACGGTCGGGCGTCTGCAGCGACAGCAGCGGAAAATCGGAAAGACCGTTAAAGACCGCAATACTCCAATCGAACCCTTCGCCGAACTGTAAAAAACGGAAGCCCCCTTCGTTTGCGATTGGGTCTTCGATGTTAAGGACAAACGCGCCCGCATCTGCGGCCGCTCTCAAGTCAGATAAGAAACTGACCTCCCAAGGGCTGCCTTGTTCGGGAATGCGGCGGTCGCGCCCGATGGGCAGCCACACACCTTCAAACACGCCAATTGAAGTGGTCTGTTCGACACGGGCAACCCAGGACGGGCGGCGCGCGGAGGTGCGGGCATTACCGATAGGGTCACGGAAATCGACGGCATTGGTGCGGTCGATCGTGCTGCGGCCATCCGCCGTACCCCAGGGGATCCGTTGCCGTCCGAGGGTTATGTCCGTTGACGGACCGTCAAAAACACCGTACGCCTCGATCACTTCCCCCCGAAACGGACTGCGATAATCCTCCGTTGCCGGATCGTATTCTCCATAGGCGCTGGTAAACAGGCGCCATCTTTCCGATTTCGACGCATATTTGATTTCCAGTTGACCGCGCTGCCGAAACGAAAGAAAGGCATCCTGCTCGACGAAACGCTGATTACGCGATTCAAAGAAACCGGAGATACGCCACCGGCGCTCTTCCGACGTCTCGGCCGACAAATCGAAGGCAAAAGGGTCTTCCTGAGCCGTGGCCTCCAGGCTAAGGCACAACACCCCGACAATGACGCCCACACTCCAAATCAGCCCCCGCACCATGAGTCCTCAGCGCTTCAATGTGCCTTGTTCGAATGCATCATCGGGCAGACCGAGATTGTAAGCGACATTAAAGTATTGCATCAGTGTTTTGGATTTGCGCCGCGGCGTCTCCATGATCAGCTTGGTGGCCGTCCAGATCCCGTCGATGTTCTCGATGCCGCCTTGCACCATGGTCTTCAGCAACCGATCGCGCCGATCATAGTATTCAATTTTGACGGGCACCCAATACTCCTTGTCGATCCACAATTTGCGTTTTGCATAATTCGAGTCGGCCGCTTTGATGGGGATGGGAACGGATTCAATGACGTAAACCGCCCGGTCATTCATGGTGGTTTCTTCAACCAGCGTGTGCGTGTCGTCGTCCACGGCCCGCTGTTCGATATCTTCATTAGCGAAATCGCTACGCATGAAGGAACCCTTCTTGCCGCCCCCGCTGATCCGACGCACCAAATTCTCCGTGGGGAAATAGACCCACAAATCATCGTCTTTCTGAGTATCGTCATAAACCCAGGAGAGATATTTCGTGTCACGCACATCGGCCGGTTCGTCGAACGTGATGAGCGTGCGCTCGTCAACACCATACTTTTTGCTTTGCATCCGAAGCTTGCGAATGAGCTTCTGACCGCCGCGCTCAATCACCATGGTCGCTTCCCGCTGACCGTCGTCGGACGTATCCACTGCGTCCATTTTCACAGCAATATCGCGTCCCGTCATAGCGTTGGCGTGCCCACTCAAAACCAGACCCAGAACAAGAACCAGGACCGTTACATAGTGCATCTTCAAACTCCTTAAGTTGCAGCCAACGCAGCTTGCGCATTGGGTGTACGTTCAGGCCCGAGCGGCCTCAGCCAGCGCAGCAGGATGGGAGCCAAAAGAAACTCGGCCATCAGGGCACTGACAAAGGCGATTGAGGACGAGATGGCGAAATTTCGAGGTCCATCGAAAATGGTATAGGTGAACCCCATGAAGCCGAGCACCAGTACCATGGTCGTAAACAGCAGCGGCCGGCCGACTGTGCGCATGGTCTCCCGATAGGCCGTTTCGTAGCTTCCGTATTGGTCGAAATAGCGGCGATACCGGACAAAAAAGTGGACCGTATCGTCCACGGCAACACCCAGGATCATAGGGGCCAGCACAAGGCCGATCATATTGAGCTGAAACCCCAGCAGCCCCATCGCACCGAGCGCAAACAACACCGGCAGCACATTCGGCACCATGGCAATCAGACCCAAGCTGATCGACCGGAGTGTTAAGATCATGATGAGGGCGATCGCAATAAAAGCGAGCGTGAAGCTTTGCCTTTGCCCAACTTTGATCAAATCGCCGATCCCACTCATCAAGCTTAGCGTGCCCGTTGTCTTGATATCGGCGGACGCGATATTGGCCGCAACAAACGCATTGACATCCACTTTCAGTTCTCGCACTTGCGCGAGTGTCAGCGATTTGGTCCGCGCCTGAATGCGGGCACTGTCATAGGCAAAACTCACATATTTTTCGAGCTGCGACCCCCCGCCACTTTCATAGAGCAAGAGATACTCCGCAATCTGGGAACTCTTTTCCGGCAAGCGATAGTAATCGGGCTTGTTCTCATGAACGGCCCGGTGCATCTGTTTGATTTGATCCACAACGCTCGACGTTTGGGTCACAAAGCGATGTTGCTCTAAAAAGGCCTGCAGGCTTTCGAGGTCTCGCATCACCCCAATATTCTTGATGCCGCCTTCCGTGCCGGTCTCGGCAACCACTTCCAGCGACATGGACCCTCCCATTTGTTCATCCACATACTCGAATGCCACCCGCATGGGATAATCCTCGGGGAGATCCTGGATGGTGTTGGATTCGATTTCCACAATGCTGAAGCCGTAGACCGCCGTGCCTACGGCAACGGCGAACAAAACCGCGAGGGGCACAGGCGCTCTCAGGGTGATGGAGGTTAGCAGTCCTAAAAAGCTGTCAAAAATATCGGTCTTGGCAGATTTGGGGGTAGAGGCGGCACCCCGCGATTTTCCAAAGGACAGCAGCGGGACGGCAAACATGAATGTCAGCAACAGAGCAATCCAAACACCAGCCGCCGCCTGCACGCCAAGTTCGCGCAAAGGCACCAAATCGGTCGCCAAGAAAGCCAGGAAGCCGGCCGCAGTGGTGATCGTGGTCAGCAGTATCGGCCATGTAACCAGTGACAAGGTGTGCCCCAACGCCGCTTTGCGTGGTAACCCCTCGTTGAGGCCCTGGCGGAATTCGGCGACCACATGCATGGCATCGCCGATGCCGACGCAGAGCAACAAAGTGGGCACAAGAATGACGAAGATGTTGAGGGTAAACCCTATGAAGGCCACAAAGCCCATCGTCCAAACGACGCTGAGAATAACCGTGAGCGCCGGCACCAAGACGCCGGTGAAACTTCGCGTCGTCAGAAACAGCATGGCGGTCATTGCCAGAAGCGCAAACGTCATCCAACGCGGCGCTTCACGGGCCGTTTCCATGTCCATTTCGTAATCCATGATGGGACCACCCACGACGTGAGTCTCCAAGTCAGAGAAATCGCCGACGATCTCCCAGATTACGGGCGGGACGTCTTTGCGCGGATCAATGCCGAGCTCGGGATAATTCTCAAACTCCAGCAGAATGCCGGCGGTTCGCCGATCCGAGGACACCAATCGATCCCGATAAAGGGGGTCCGCAACGGCTCTGTCAGCGATTTTGTTAAGTTCCGACTGCGGGAGGTCCAAGTTCGGAATGAGGTCATCGATGACGATGCCGCCCGGAACCCCCTCTATGGACTCCACATTCCCGATCCAAGTCATTTCGAGAAGATGTGGTGTTTCAAATTCGAGACGATCCGCCAGTTCGCCCACACGTTGGAGGGTCGCGGCGGCGAAAGCATCTTCGACATCGATCAGAACAAAGACGAAATCATCATTGCCAAACGTCTCTTTAAATTTGTCCAGACGTTTTTTTGTGTCGTCGCCCGAGCGGAAGAAGGTCTCGTTGGAATTGTCGATTTGAAGATTGGGCAACTGGCTTGCTGCCAAAACAGTAATAACCGCAACAATCAGTAGGCTGAGCCATCTTATGCGGATGAGAAAGCCGGTCAGCCCTGACGGTATGGCTTCTGAATGCCCCTGGTGCCTCATGCGCCCCCCCAGCATGTCATCCGACGATCCGGAAACACATGATGTTAATGATATGCATTTGCACCTATAGGCTAAAACAAACGCGCCCCGCTCTACCAATCCCCTCACAGCACTCATCCCCGCTTCGTGAATTGCCGAAGTAAAAAGCCACAAGAAAACAACAAGTTAGCGATCAACCCACCAAGCTCGTTAATTTGTATACGCGTATACTATTTCCAATTCGCGATGCCGTCAAGTAGGATTTCGAGGTTCATCAAATACCGATCCCGCCCACGATGATCCGCATTCGGGACCTCAGCCATTAAGGCTCTCAGGGTCGGATACCCTTCCGCATGGGTGATCATGAATTGTCGGGCAATCGATGGCCCGTCGTGACGCGCCTCCACATCCGTCTGTCCTTGATCGATCATTAGTGTCCCCACGGAGAATTTCCAGGTCAGATTGTAGGCCTGGCCCGCTCTCTTCAACGACAATCCGCCGTCCACGAATGATTTGATGATTTCCTCCACGAACCAAAGAACGGAGGGACCAATGGACATTTCTCTCGCCAGAACCTCCTGCGCCCAAGGGTTGGCCGCCAAACAGTCGTAGAGCGCAAGCCACAGCACGACCACACGCTCTCTCGGATCGTCCGGAAGGTCGGGTTTTGGGATTTCTTTGGCAAGTTCGTCCAACACCAACACGATCAGGTGGTCCATGCTTTCCACATGCCGGTAGATCGACATGGGAGAACTGCCAAGCTCGTCGGCGAGCCGCCTTATGCTGAGTGCTTCCCCGCCCCCGTTTTCGAGAAGCCGTTTAGCAACGGCCACCACATCATCCCGCGACAGGCGCGCGGGCCGGCCTCGTGCAGGTGTCTGCGCTTTTGTCATAGCTCGGATGTATCACGGCCAATCTTCGGGCGCAAAAGCCTCGATTGTCAGCAGACGATGAGGAGCGTTCTACTCAGCTGGGATCAGCGATTCTTCTGGAATCGATGCGCCGCTTCCTTTATCGCCGGCGAGATCGGCACGGCGCCTTGGCAAGCGCCAAGCAACATAGACGGTCAATCCACTGACCACGAAAAATGTAAGATCCACATATCCCGCAACCTTATGATCGGCGTTGAGAAGCGAAAAGAATAAGTCGTTGGTCACCAACCCATTGAGAAACGGCAACGCCGCAAAAAGAACACCCGTGGCGAACAGCAACTCGCGGACAACAGCATAGTCGTTCCGGCGCCAAAATGCGTAAGCGATTCCGGCCCCCCAAACCGCAAAGTAGGTCATGCCCGTCCAAAAGAGACGCCAATCTTCGGAACCGGCATACAGCTTGTCCAAATGGAAGATTGAAACGCTCGCCAGGGGAAGGCCCGTCGCCACGCCAGAAATCAGATGGCTGAGCCGCTGATAGAATTGAGGGCTTTTCGACCCCGCATTTCCATGGAGCCGCCGCTCAACCCACATCATGAGGCCAAGCACGATGATGACCGAAAGGATAAGCCCAAGCACAAGGTAAAGGAATTTAAGCGCGATGCCCCCATAGGTACCGTAATGTAGCGGCGTCACCGCATTCACCACACGGTTGGCCACGGTTAGGTTCTCAAACTGGCTGTCGGCAATCCGTTCTCCTGTCACACCGCTGATTTGATGGCCTTCGACCGACATAAGTTCCGTGTCCGGTTCGAAATAGACATCAAATGTGGCGTTCTGATCGCCCCAATTATTCATCACGACAAAGGAAACCGGCTGACCGCTGTCGGGCTGTCGAAGTTTGGCAAGCTCATCCACCGACAGCATTTGGGCGGCAACACCAGCCGGTTCCGTCGGTTTGCCCAAAACGGCTTCGACCAGGGCCTCCTGATCGCCCTTAAAGGTCAAGACCGCAACCAGCGGAGCCAAGATCGCCACGACCCCTAGCACCGCGCCTGTGAAGGCAATCATCACATAAAACGGCAATCCCCAAAGACCAAGAACCTTGTGTGTGTCTTGCCATTTCAGACGCACCGACCGGAAGTAACGCAAAGAAAAAAGCTCCTGAAGGATTTTCGTATGCGCGACCACGCCAGTGAGGATCGACAACATGAGTACAACCCCCGCAATGCCGACAATCGTGCGTCCCGCGGTCCTTCCGCCCAGAATTTCGGGCCACATCAGATCTCGGTGAAAATCCAGCAGCCATTCCGATAGCCCATCACCACGTTCAGACAGCACCACACCTGTTTGCGAATCCCAACGTTGTTGAATGAACTCGTTTCGTCCATCCGGCCCCTTCACGCTCATCCCGGCGGCAAAATAGGGCTCCATTTCGGTGGGATACTTAAAGCGCGCAAATTCGACCGGTTCGCTACCTGCATTTTTGTTAAGCCACGCCACAAAAACATCGTTCATCGGCACCGGCTTTTCCGCGACAGGGAGGCGTTTCGCTGGATCTTCCCACGTTAAGATCTCATGATGGAAAAGTGCCAGGCATCCCGTGAAGGACACAACGTACACGAATAATCCTAGAACGATACCAGACCAGGAGTGGAGGTCGTAATTGCGCAAATGCCGTTCGCGATTCATTCGTCCATTCCCTAAACCAATGGATCCGAGAACAAGATGACGGCCATGCCAATGACAGTCATCGAGATCAGGCCACCGGCAACTCGCCACGGCTTGCCGTCCCAATAGGTCCAGAATTGGAAACCCGTCCAAATGACTGGAACCAAAAGCGTCAACCATAGGGCCTTCTCGGAGAACGGCCCCGGGGCTTTCTGCAGCAACGCGGCAGAAACAAAGATCGTGGCGGTGAGCGACCAAACGATAATGCTTGTCAGCCGTGGCGCCCGGTATGTCGCATAGGCCATGATGGGAAGCGTCACTGTCAGAAGGGCGATCCAAACACTTGTCATATTAGCGCCTGCACCGACAACACCATGCCGCTGACCACCAAGACCAAAAGAGATATCACGGCGCTCGCCAAATGCCGCTTGGTGTTGATGGACACGACAAAGAGACTCGCAACGCCTGCCAGCGTGAACAGGCCGATCCAGATGGGAACACCGCGTTCCCACCCCGCAAGGTCAGCGACAACAAGAAGAGCCGCCAGGCACGCCGCCCAAGCCGCCGCTTGAACCCACGCTTTGAGGTGGGTCTGACGCTTTAGGAGCGCAACGGCCGTGCGCCGGGAATCTGCATGATAGAAAGCAAAACAGGCGATATAAAGCAGCGATAAGGCAAATGCCACCTGCATTGTTGGCGCTCGATCACTCAGTAGTATTTTTGCAAGTAAGAATTATTCGCACACTTCTTCCGGAAGCGCAAACGCCCATACAAAAAATGCTCGCTCTCGTGTGCCTCTTACAAAAGAACGACACTAATCCGCAAACCGGTCAGCCGCCTGCCAAACCGCTTCCGCACTCCTAGCTCAATACCGCCCTAGAAGTTTGCGAGAATGCGGCCTCCGACAACACGCGGATCGCCGGCAGAGGCCACACCCCCGAAGCTGGGATCGTTGGGATTAAAGGTGAGGTATTCGTCGTCGAACAAGTTTGTTACGAAAACCTCCGCCAAAAACAGCTCGTTCTGGAAACCAGCCGTCAGATCGATTGTGACAAACTGATCATTCACCCCCGTAGAGTCGTTCTCTGCGTTACCAAATGAATCGCCCGTGTATCTAAATCGAGCATTTCCAAACAGCCCTGTGGGGTGGACGTAACGCGCACCCGCCCCCGCCGTCCATGTGGGCGCAAACGGGAATTCAAAACCTGTTAAGTCCGCGGATCCGACCACATCGGAGCCGTCTGTAAACTCGGTGTCCGAAAATCCAACATTGGCAAACAAATTGAGCCTTTCGGTCGGCTGAGCAAACGTTTCAAGCTCAAATCCCACCAACCGAGATTCGCCCACATTGTCCGTGAGCGTATCCAAAGGGTTGGACGAAAGCTGAATGTTAATCTGTTGATCCGAGTACTTTATATAAAATGTATTGGCGTTGACCGTGAGACGGCGGTCAAACCATTGAGAACGTAGGGCCAGTTCATAATTGGTTGTGAATTCGGGCTCGAAGCTATTGACAATACCCGCAGCTTCCAAAACGGCTTGGTCGTCGGCGCTTCCACCACCGGGAATGGGCAGTGCCGCTCGGAATCCATTGAATGACAGACCGCCTGCACGGTAGGCGCGCTGCACACTCGCACTCAACGAAAAGTCGTCCGTGAAATTGTAGGTGACGACGCCCTTCGGCAGGAAGGCGTTAAAGTCGTTCGCCGTAAAATCACCGGCAATGCGAAGACCCACCTGGTTTTTGAGAGTAGGTACAGGTGCAGCCGCCGACGCGCGAAGAGAGTTGAATTGACCGTAGGAGAATTACCCGATGCTGGAATACTCCGATCCCGGATCAACTGTCCGCGCGATGATGGCGCCCGCCAGTGCATTACGTCCTTGAATGGTGGACTGAGGTCCCCGAAAGATCTCGACGCTCTGCACATCCCATAGATTAAAAAACGCCTTGCGTGAACAGGCTGCGCGGAAGGAAGACGCCATCAAGATAAACCGTTGCCGTATCACTTGTCTGGTCGGCAGGTGTCACACCATCATTCCGCAGACCGCGAATCCACCATCGTCGAAAAAACTCGTTACATTTGCCGTCTGATTTATCGGGTCGTAAACGTCGACGAAATTTTGTTCTTGAATCTTTTACCGGTTGAACACTGCAACAGACGTTGTCGTGTCTTGCAACGTCCGCTCGATCTTTTCGCCTAGAATGACAATTTCATCGAGGCTCTCGCCTGAGCGCGCCGGACTACCAGCTGCTGCATCCGTCCCCTGTGCCGCAGCGCCTATGGGCGCGCATACCCACCCCAATTGCAGCCAGCACCGCCGCAACACACCTCACTCGGACCATGTAATCCCCTTAAAGCCCTGAAATCCGGTCAAATTAGATTTCTAATGACTCGCATGATCAACTACTTTGCCTCCAAGATGCATTCACATTGTCGCCGGGTTTCACGATCGGCAACCGATGTCCCCAATCAGTTCCCCCCTTCCCGAAGGACCGAAACGCTTCGTGATCAAGCCTGTCCCATGACCGGCATGGCAGCCAAATCCGCTTCGACATGTACCGCGCCGGTGGTAACTTCCGGCGCGTTGATCATCAGCCCACGTTCCAAGTACTGGCAAGCGACGTGCTCCGTTAGTTGCTTCATTTGCTCAGCCGGATCTTGAGCCAGAAGCCAACGCAGATGGCTGTCGCGCCCCTTAGAATCTGATGACTGGGCCGCACTCAGCGCGCATAGCAACGCCGCCTCATCCGGGGTAACCCCCAAGCATCCCGGCATGGCAACCGTTACCGGCCGGCGCCCGTCGTTCCCCAGAATCCGAGCGATACCCAGCAAATGCCCCAAAATCTGATGCCCTTGCTTTGCGCCGAAGATCCGCGCAAACCCACCCGTGAGGCAACCGCACTGGGCGTGCCCCAACGCACAGGCGCGAAACCCCCACATAAACGTTGCCGCGCCAAAGCCTAGATTGGGCAGTCGTACATTTTGCACAAAATCGGGATTCGTCATTAGAACATCCTTATACTGATGGAAAAAGGGTCTGCAGCGCGCGGTGCAAAGTCCAGGGAGGAATCGTCAAGAGGGAACTTTTGCCGCCGCTGGCGTCTGGGAGATGCCCAAGGCGCCGCAGCCCGAGCCGATTTTTCTTTCAATCTTGCCGAGTGGCTGATCCTAGTTTCATCAATTGCTTTTCGAGCCAATCGCGATGCGCATCGAGCTTTTCAAGGGTCGAGGAACATGTGCCCTCGGAAAAGCCGATGAGTTCGGAACGCCATCGATCGAGCTCCCCGATTTGTTCGTGTAGCCACCCAAGGGCTTCAGCCTGAGAATTCGGATCCGACATGCGCTTCTCCTTAACCTTTGCCGACCTGATCACAATTGATAATGATTTGCAATAGCGATAATTTGGCCTGCCCGGATTTTTAATGCGACAAACGTGCACACCCGGAAAATCCAGAGATTCTCGTGGTTCTGTCAGATTGGCCGCAGCGCGACGAGGTGCAGGTGATTGTTTGGACTTGGGGCGGTGCTTTCGCAGTGTTTCTGTTCTTTCAGATGATCGCCAGCACGATTACTCACTTTGACGGTGAAGGCTCTCAATTGGCGTCCCGGCAACAATTGGTCGAGCGGATCGGCCGGATTGCCGCCCCCTGCTTTTATGCCGATGCTGAACGGAAGTGGCCGCTACGCCGACTTCTGGAATAAACGCCGTGCAAATGACCATCCACGCAGCCCCCAACAGATGGTCACGGAAACCGCCGGCTAAGGCGGGTCCTTCCTAAGCCAGATACCTATACGGGTGCTTTGCGCGCGACACTTCGCTAGTTGAGGTCGATAGTTTTTCGTACACAGTTTTTGCATGCACGGAATTACGGTGACAGTGCACCAAATTAAAAAACGGTCTTCGTCACCGAACTCCGTTACTTGTCGTCCCATTCGGGGTTAAGGTGAAAGCTGCACCCGAACCGGATCCCAATCCCTTCAATGGTCTCATGCGGCCTGTGGCTGTGTTCCCGTCGCGTCATACGCCGGCAGGCGGCTTAAGATCCACACATTCATCGCGCCCCAGGAAACCGCCATGGCCGTGAAGGCGATGAACACAGGCGACCGGAAGAACGGATCGACAAACCACAGCGCGCCCTGGAACGACAGCATGATGCAC
>JANQMY010000442.1 GCA_028279895.1 Alphaproteobacteria bacterium | reverse complement strand
GAATCAGCCCACGCTCAAAACAGAAACATGTTAAATTAATTGGTACAGAGTACTAGCATCTAGGTTAACTCAAAGATTAAATCACATCGCCCGGATAAGGATGGACGATCTTCAGAAGTTCATCGCGTCTGTATTCCAGCGCTTACAATGCCAGTAACCGTCTCGTTTTTGGAGGTGCCGCGTATCTTGTGCCATGGAGCGCATCGCCCGCTCCAATTTGCCGACATCTCACACGCTTTGAGGCCCCGCGATGGCCACCACGGGCCTGCCATGCATGGTTATCGAAGTGTTAACGCCCGGCGCCTAGCCTGGACGTCCGCGCAGATCGACCCAAAAGGAGCATCACCATGTCAGCAAGCGGATTGATCATCTGGCTCATCATCGGCGGCATTGCCGGCTGGCTTGCAGGGAACATTGTCAAAGGCGGCGGCTTCGGCCTGGTCGGCAACATCGTTGTCGGCATTGTGGGGGCCTTTGTGGGCGGCTGGCTGTTTGACCTGGTTGGCATTTCCACCGGCATGGGCATTGTGGGGTCGATCCTCGGCGCCACTGTCGGTGCCGTGGTGCTGCTGTTCGTGATCGGCTTGGTGCGCCGCGTTTGACGATCTCGGTCTAAGCCGCCCCCTCCCAAACCGCCCGGATACGGTACCCGCAAGCGTTTCCAGGTGAAGTGGGCACCGGGTCACCGTCCGGAAACGCGCAAAAAGAACCGCCAAGGCGTTCTGCGATTGCAGATCGCCCTTGGCGAGTGGTTGGCCAAAGTCGATATCGGGGGAGTGGGATGGTTAAGCCCGCTTTGTTTATGCGTCGGGCAGGGTGCCGGGCCGCAGATACGCGAACATGTGCTGCACGTAATCCACTTTTCCCAAATCGACGCCTTGGTTCCGCAAAATCGCGTAGGCCGTCATCAGGTGAAAGTAAAACTGGGGCAGCGCCCAATCCCGCGCGTATTGCGCGCGGGTTAGGTCGAATACCATGCCGTTGGGCAGTTCGTGGGCGATGGGGCCCGATGGGTCCTGATCCAGCGCGTCCGGCGCCACCGTTTCCAAAAAGCGCAGGGTCTCCGCAATGCGGGCTTGGGCGTCGGCGACGCTGCCGGGATTTTCCATGGCGTCCCGCCCCTCGTCCAGCAGGGTTTGCCACGCCGCCCCCAGCGGCGCGCCGGTCAGACGTTTGACCCCTTCATGGGCCTGCACGCAGCAGAAGCGCACTTGCGTGGCCAGCGGGAACATGTCGGGCGCCAGCCGCGCCGACAGCAGCGCCGTATCGTCCGATATGTGGGCCTGCCCCTTGTCGAGCCAGCCGGATAAAGCGCGCAGCATTTGGCGGTAGGTGGGCACCAGAAGGTCGGTCAGCGTCATCGGCGATGCCAAGGTCCATCGTTGCGGATGCCGCCTATCTAAAGCGCCCGGCCCGTTCCCGGCAATGATTCGTTTCATGGGAAAAGGCAGGCGAAGGCATCAAAAGATGGGCGCATGGGGTAGATCCGTGATTTTGGTCTAAGCCGCCCACTCCCCCTCCCAAACCACCCATGCAAGAGTACCCTGTGGGTGGTTTGGGAGGGGGAGTGGGCAGGCCAGGCAATCAAAAGATGGCGCATGGGGTAGATCCCGGTTTCCGGGCGCGGCCCCCGGCTTGCTCCGAACGCAAACGGCCGCCCGCCATGCGGGTGCACGGCGATTTAGCTCTCTTCACATGTCAAACAGCGGCCCTTATCCCCGCCCCATATATAGGGTAAGCTTATATCATTGCAGGCGATCATTGGCCAGGGGCGACGGCCCGCCACCCGCTTTATTCCCGCAACCGTCTTGCCATCGGGCCTGCCCGGGATTAGGTAGGGCAAAAAAGGAAAGCCCATGCCCTCATTCGATATCGTTTCCAAAACCGACCTGGCGGAAGTCGACAACGCCATCAACAATGTCATGCGCGAGATCGGCCAGCGCTATGACTTCAAAGGGTCCAATTCCAAGATCGAACACAAGGACGGCGTCCTCACCATCGATGCGGATGACGATCTGAAGCTGAAGCAGATGCACGAAGTGCTGCAGGGCCATTTGGCCAAGCGCGGCATCGACCATGGCGTGCTGGATTATCAGTCCCCGGAACAAGCAGCCGGCCAAGCCGTCCGCCAAACGGTCAACATCCGCCAGGGCATCGACAAGGAGCTCGGCAAGAAGATCGTCAAGGACATCAAAGGCACCAAGATGAAGGTGCAGGTGGCCATTCAGGGCGACGAATTACGCGTCACCGGCAAAAAGCGTGACGATCTGCAGGACGTGATTTCACATGTGAAAGGCATGAAGCTGGAGCAGCCGCTGCAATATGTGAACTTCCGGGATTGAGGATGGCCCTCGGTCTGTCCATCACATTAAGTGCACTGTCACCGTAATTCCAAAGAGATGGAATGGATGCGGCATAGATAAACAATTTTGGTTTTGAAGATCGTGCGAAGACCATCGTTCCGGTTCGCGACGCAATAGGAACCCTTCTAAATAGGGTCGAACATATCGCTCGCTGAAACAGTGCGCAAAACTTCCTGAATTACTGCGACAGAATGTTGTCTGACGGAGCGAGCTCCGACCTGCAAAGGGCGGTGTTTCGGAGTGAAATACGGAAATCAGACCGTCAAACCCAGGCGTCAAAAATGGTAGCAGAGCGTCTTGTGTTTCAATCGCAATCCCAGAACTAGATATAGAGGTTCTCGACAGATTCCGATAAGACTTGAAATACACGAAGAAGTTGTTTGAAATCAGATTAGAAACCGATTTCTTGGTGGTACCTTTTTCCAGGTGAGAATTGCTTGCGGGGGGCAACAGATGGAAGATCGGCATTATCCCAAGCTTGGCAAATCAGTTCTTGGCGACATATTCGAGGCGCCACCTTGGATCTTGTTCAGAACTGCCTCGCAAGAGCGAGAAGTGATTCAGCGAATTGTGGAAGGGTTTACCGAGAACCAAAAGAATACTGTGTTGACCGCGCTTGAAAGTGGCGATGCCGATACGATCGCGGCATGCACATTACCGTTCAAGATTCACCCAGGTGATGACACGAGACATGCCGTTCAGTTTAGTAAGATAATTCCTAGAACTACCCGCGCGGACTGGGGAGCCAAATTGACGTTTCTCTTTCACTATCTTGGAACGACAGTTTTTCTCTGGTGGGGTACGTTTTGGACCGTGCAACTTTCGTTGGGAAACTTCAGTCCGACTGACAAAGGGCGCGCAATCGTCAGCCAATATGTTGCCAGCGGGTCTATCGGCAGCAATCGAACCGAACTAGATATGGTTGGTCGTGCCATGGATGAGACACTGACTCTAGGTTCGCTAGTGCCGATTGCTCTTTGGTTTGCGTTCTTTTCCTTCTATGCGTTGTTCTTTGTAGTGCGGTTCCAACTTAGGAGAAAGTTGGATCATTGGACTGCTGCCGCTAGAGCACTAGAACCCACCGCCAGCAGTGTGATGGACGGCAAGATTGTCGATTTTCTTTGGGAATCTAAGGGATTGATGCGGTGGAGGCGTCATCTAAAGATCGCCCGGTTCTTCTATTTTGTTGGAGGCGTACTATTGATTTTCGGCTCCTGGCATTGGGTTCTTAATACTCAGGCGGCTGACGGATATCAGTTAGCTTCATCAATCGCGCTGTTTGCTGGTGCTTTTTGGGTGCTCTATCTACACCAAAGAACGAATTATTTGTGGTGGTACTACACAACCAACGCTGATCCATCGACGGCACTGTCCATAAACTTTATGCGCACTGTGCACGAATACAGCAGCATGCCGGTTAAATGAACATTGGAACCAGACATAGGAGTCGCTATTCGATCAGTGAACTCGATTACACAAAAGAGAGTAAAAGCGTTGCTTGAGAAGCGTCTTATCCTGGCTAGCAGCTCACAAATGCGGAAAAACCTGCTGGAACAAGTTGGCGTCGTTCCCGAGCGAGTCATATTTCCGGAGATTGATGAGACTAGTGGGCGGAACGAACATCCTCGTCGAGTGGCATTCAGACTTTCGAGACAAAAGTTCGAAAAAGTGGTGCCAATGTCAGATCCTGATGTAGTTGTGATATCAGCGGATACGACCGTGGGGCTTCGTGGGCGGAACCTGCCCAAGGTGGAAAATCGCGAACAGGCTGAGAAGTGCCTAAGGGTACTTTCTGGGCGGAGGCACTACGTTTACACCGGAGTTACAGTTGGCGTTAATCGGCGAAGGCTTACCTCAGTAGTTGTCCGATCGTGTGTCACATTCAAGCGTCTTAGTGACGGAGAAGTATCCGCATACTTAGAGACTATGGAATGGACGGAACGTGCGGCGGGATATGCGATTAGTGGCATCGCGGGCGTGTTTGTGAAACGTATAGAAGGGTCGTATACAAGTATACTTGGTTTGCCACTGTTAGAGACCCGCCAGTTGCTGCATAGATACGGCATCAACATTCTGGACAAATTACGGTGACAGTGCACTTAACTAAGCATTATGCGATTCCGAAATCGGAGGGCGGCGCAGTCAAGTTATGCGTGACCGGTAAGAAGCGCGACCGTCAACAGGGGTTGCCGCGCCACCGTTGAGACTTTAAATTCGTGTACAGAATTAATAAAGAGGCTGCGGCGGCGCCATGACAGACGATCATCTATCCCGGAATATCGGCGCGGTGCTGGGGCCGACCCTAATCGCGGTCACCCTGTCGGAATGGATCAATTTCGGGATCTGGACCGAGAACCTGCCGCCGCTCACCTATTTGAACGGCATGATCCTGTTTGCCGCCGGCATGGCGATCATTCGGTTTCACAGCCGCTGGCGTCCGCTGTGGACGCTGAGCATCACGATTGCCGGGTGGCTGATGGCGGCGGGCGGGCTTTTCCGGCTGTTCTTGCCCGCGGCGCCCCAAGCGGAACCGGGCGTGTTCGCCTATGGCTTGATCGTGTTTCTGGGCGCCCTCGGCGCCCTCATGACGTTTAAGTCTTATGCGAAATAGCCGCCCGCAGCGCTCGTGCGATTGCCCGACAAAAGCGCGACGACTCGCCAGCGATGATCGCCTATGTGTAAGGCAGGGGCCTCGATAAGCGGCCGCAATATGTGAACTTCCGGGAGTGAAACAGGGGTGTTCACACAGGCCATAGAAGAACAAAAAGGCCTTGATGCCCTAGGGCCGTTTTGGTTTTCATTGAAACACAAAACGGCTCGCGACTCTTTGTTTTGCGCGTTTCCGCCAATAGACTTCGGGCGGTGAACCGGCTTCCACCCATCGGGGCAAGCCCGAGGGCATGCGTCACCTGGAAACGCTATCGTTCGGCGGTGCGCCGACTTTCCCTCTTCACAAGTCTTAACTATTATAATCATAATACTGTTTTGGTTTGGGCCAAGGCGGGCCACACGACAAGGCGACACGGCATGGAGAACGGCGACTTAAGTAAATCGAAGCTTGCGGCCGCCTTCCCGGCGATTATGGCGAAGCAAGAGATCACGGAAGTCTTGTACCTTTATGCGCGCGGCTGCGACCGTTGTGACGAAGCAGCGCTTCGCGCCTGTTTCCATCCGGATGCAACCCATCGGCATGGCCAATTCGAAGGCCTGTCGCAAGACTTCTGCAGTTTGGCGATAAAGACCGTCAGGCCGCTCAAGGCTTGCAAGCACATGATCAGCAACGTGATGATTGAATTCGACGGTGAGGGCCGGGCGGTTTCGGAATGCCACTTTCTGTCCTATCACCGCTTCATGGACCAAGAGAGCGGCAAGGACCGGGACCGGTTTCACGGCGGCCGCTATCTGGACCGGTTTGAACGGCGGGACGGGGTCTGGAAAATAACTCATCGGGTGGGCCTTTATGATTTTGAGCGCGTGGTCGATCCGGCCGAGTCGCCGGCGGGGCGTCCGTCGGCGGATCTGCAGGGCGCCCAGGCCCCCGACGATTTCCTGTACACCTTGCTGGCGTAGCTTTACTTTGCTTGCCCGCTCCCTCTATTTGGTATTATTATAATAATGAATATGGTGAATGGGAGGCAGCAATCGACCAGCACGTACCAAGCGGCGCGCGCAGCCTGTTGGATCCTGATCTACAGGAGTGTCCCTACGGGTTCTATGAAGAATTGCGGGAGCAGGCGCCGGTCTATCTCGATCCGAAGACCGGTTACTATGTGGTCACGCGTTATGAGGACGTGCGTCGGGTCCTCGGCGATGCCGCAACCTTCTCCAACGACTTTCGGGACGAGCATCGAAAGCGGGTGCAGCCTGAACGTCACCGGAAGATCATGGCGCTTTATGAAGCGAAGGGCTGGGTGCCGGAACCCACCATCGGCTTCCGCGACGACCCCGACCATGCGGCCATGCGCAAAATCTTCGAGAAGAGCCTGCGCGCCGGCCGCATCCGCGATCTTGACCCGGTTATCCGCGATCTCGCCTACCGCCTGATCGATGACTTTATCGGCGACGGCCACTGCGACTGGGTGCGCCAGTTCGCCGTCCCGCTGCCGCTGATGATCATCTGCAGCCAGATGGGGGCGCCGGAAGAGGATATCTGGACCATCAAGGGCTGGGTCGACACCTTCATGAAACGGCATGGCATGATGATGTCGGAAGCGGAAGAACTGGCGGCGGTCGAGCAGGAGATCGAGGCCCAGCATTACTTTCAGCCCATGTTCGAACGGCTGCGGCGGCAGCCCGACAACACCCTGTTTTCCGACCTGGTCAATACGGTGATCGAGGAATGGGGCCGGCCCTTAAGCGACAACGAACTGCACGCCGAGATGATGACCGACACGTTTGTCGGCGGCAGCGAGACAACCAAGAACGCCTTGTCGGCGGGCGTTATGCTGCTGGTCCGGCAGCCGGAAATCTGGCGGGCGCTGAAGGCCGATCCGGATCGTCACCTGCGCACGTTCATCGAAGAAGTGCTCCGGCTGGAATCGCCCGTGAAGGGTCTCTACCGGCTGGCCACCCGCGACGTAGAGATCGCGGGCTGCCCCATCCCGGCCGGATCGATGGTGCATGTGATGTTTGCCGCCGCCAACCGTGACCGGCGCCATTTCGAAGATCCCGAAACGCTGGATCTTGAGCGCAAGAACGCGGGAAGCCATATGGCCTTCAGCTCGGGCGTTCACCACTGCGTCGGGGCGCCTCTGGCCCGGCGGGAGCTGCATTGGGGCTTCGCCGCCCTTATCGACCGCGTGGACGATATTTGGGCCGCGGACGGCAGGAACGATTTCAGTCATTACCCCAGCATCGTCATACGGGAACTCAACGAACTGCACGTGGAATTCCGGGCGAAAGCGTAAGGCGCGTCTGCCTATGATTCACAGTTGATCGCGCCTGCCTGCGCGAAGCTTAAGCTTCGCCCTGCGGGCCATAGCCCTTCGGGCGGCGGGTCGTTCGGCGAAGGCAGGCGATCGGGCGGTGAAACGGAGTCCATCCATCCGGTCGAGCCGGAGGACATGCTTCACCTGGAAACGCTTCCTCACGCGGTCGAGGAGAGGAACAGCAGCATCAGCAGCTCCACCGTGTTCGCAACGCCGGGGATGTAGAGCAAGGCCAGCGGCCACACCACGACGGTGGCGGCACACAGGGTGAGGTAGGTCTTGGTGGTCATGGCTCACGCCCCTCTCTCATGCGCGCTTGGTTCTCTTGGGGCTCTCTGGGGGCCACTTCGAAAATCCAGGTGCGGCCGTCCGCAACCGAGTCTTCGATTTGCGCGACGGCCTCGGGTGTCTCGCCACCCGGCCGGTATTTCTGCGCCAGCTTGGCCGCGACGCCGGAAATGACGCCGGGCTCGGTCACGCGCACAAGCCGGCGTTCATAGCGGATGCCTTTCACGCGGATGACAGCCAGGCCGTCCCCGGCATCGGCCTGAAAGGCCCAATCTTTCCACAGGCGCCCCAAGAACGATGTCATGTAACCGGACGGCACATAAAGCTTGCCCTCGCTTTCCATCACGAAGACCAGGCGCGAGGCCAGCGGGTCCACCAGCTGAAGCTCGATGGTTTGAATGTCGTCGGTGAACCGCCAGTCGGGCTCGGGCCCTTCATACAGCTCGCCGGACACCAGCGCGCCGCCCGGAAACAGGGTGGACGGGCCGTCGGCGTCCGCG
>JANQMY010000398.1 GCA_028279895.1 Alphaproteobacteria bacterium | reverse complement strand
GCCCCGGCCTCTTTTTCCGTGACCTTGGACGGCTCCCCCATACCCATGAGCAAAATGCGGTCGGCGGAAAAGCCGGACGGCGCAAGCACCTCGAGAATTTGCCCCGCTTCGCCCGTAAAACCCGCGGCCTTGGCAGCTTTCGCTAACGCGCCACCGGATTTTTTGTTCCACTCGGCGCACACGCCCGACAAAGTACGGCCCGCCATTGCGGGGGCAACCAAGGCATTAACTTTTGGGGCTCCGGGTTTTGCAAATGTGACGTCCATAAGGGGGCAGCTCCTGGCTCTTCGGGCAAATGTTCACCATTCCCGACTTGTTGATATGTAGATCGACAGATAGGATGGCATTCCTGACGGGATCTTCGCGGCGTCCGCGCCCATTCCCGGCGGGCGGCGCCTGCTGATCGGTCGCACAATAGACGCACGGGTGTCGACCAGATAACGCCACCTTGGAACAAGGCTCACGGATTTTGAGGCATAACACATTGTCCAAATCCTACCAAGCCGACCTCTAAGGCCAAACTCACAATGTCGCGGCCTTGCCAATTGCTATGAACAGTCTCGGATACTACGTCTTTCGGCAGATCACCGGCCCGCTCATTTTCTTCACCTGCGCGCTCACCGCGCTGGTGTGGTTGACGCAATCGCTGCGGCTGCTGGATGTGGTGATCCAACAGGGCCAAAGCGCCGGCACGTTCATCGAACTGTCGGTACTGGTGATGCCGAGCCTGCTTGGCATCATCATGCCCGTGTCCTTTTTCTGCGCCGCCATCTATGCCCTGAACCGCCTGCACACCGACAGCGAGCTGGTGGTGATGTGGTCTGCGGGCATGGGACGTTGGGGCATTGCAAAACCCGTATTGCTGTTGGGCGTGTTCGTTGCGCTGGTGGTGCTGGCGGTCAATCTTTACTTCATGCCCTACGGGATGCGTGCCATGAAGGATCGCGTGTTCGAGATCCGGGCGGACCTTGTCGCCTTTTTGATCCGGGAGGGCCAGTTCACGAATCCCATCAAAGGCCTGACCGTCTATGTACGGGAGATAAACACGTCGGGCGAAATCAAGGGGCTGTTGGTATACGACGATCGCAAACCGGAGGAACCGATCACCTACCTGGCGGAAAGTGGCGCCGTGGCTCAGACCGCGGAAGGTCCGCGCCTATTGATGATCAACGGAAACGTTCAGCGCGCGTCGCAAGACAATGACGGCCAGATCGCGTTTCTGCAATTCGACCGCTATGTGCTTGACCTCAACCAATTCACGCAAGACGTCGGCGCACATACGCGCGAAACCAGCGAAAGATACCTCTCCGAATTATTCTATCCGGACCCGAACCATCCGTGGGACACGGCCTATTGGGACCGGCTCATCGCCGAAGGGCATAACCGGCTTGCCACCCCGCTCTATGCGATCGCTTTTGCCATGATCGCACTGGCCGCCCTGATCGGCGGTGATTTTTCTCGCCGCGGATATGCAAATCGGATCGGCATTGCGGTGCTGTTCGCCGTTGCAATCCGTATGGCGGGAGTAGGCGTGCAGTCTGCCGCCGCTAAGATACCGCTGGTCAACATCGCCCAATATGCCATCCCCATCGGCGCTATCATTGCGTGCTGCATTATTCTCGAACGTGGCGGCTTGTCGGCCTGGCGGCCCATGTTCCGTAAAAGCGATGACTCGCTTCCTGCATCCACCGGCCCGTGAGTGAGCCATGAGATTTTCTTGGACGCTTTCGCGATACATCGGAGTCCAGTTTCTTGTGGGCATTGGCATCGTATTCGGCGCATGCCTGTGTCTGATCTTTTTGGTGGATTTGGTGCAGCTCATGCAGCGTGCGTCGAGCCGCGGTCCCGTGCCTTTCGCCACATTGGCCACCATGGCGTTTTACAAACTGCCGAACATTTCCGAAGTCGCCCTTCCTTTCGCCGTCCTGTTTGGGGCGATTTGGACATTCATCCGGCTCAGCCGAAGCCATGAACTGGTTGTGGCGCGGGCTACCGGCGTTTCGGTTTGGCAGTTTCTGACCCCCGCCATCTTCATCACAATGGTCGGCGGCACTTTTGTCGTCACTGTTTACAACCCGATTGCGGCGTCATTGGTTTCTCGGTTCGAACAACTCGAATCGCGCCATCTGCGGGGACAATCCAGTTCGCTTACCGTCTCGTCCTCCGGTCTATGGCTGCGGCAGGGCGACGAGATCGGCCAATCGGTCATTCATGCCCTCAAAGTCGACGGGGAAGGCGTGATCCTCGAAGACGTCACCTTTATGTTCTACGAAGGCGCTGACAAGTTTCGCGCCCGAATCGACGCCGAATCGGCCGAACTGAAAGACGGCTATTGGGACATTCGGGATGCCCGCTTGAACGTGCTGGAGCCTTTTCCGGAGAAAAGCTTTCACGACCGGTACAGCGTCACAACGTCGCTCACCCAAGACCGCATTCAAGACAGTTTCGCATCGCCGCAAACTATGTCCTTTTGGCAGTTGCCGCAGTTTATCGCCCTGGCCGAGCAGGCCGGTTTTTCGGCCACGGCCCACCGCCTCCACTGGCACTCCATCTTGGCCACGCCATTCCTGCTGTCCGCCATGATTCTTGTGGCTGCCACCTTCTCCATGCGGGTATACCGCATGGGCGGCATGGCACGGCTGGCGGCCGCCGGCGTGCTTGCCGGTTTTGCCCTGTATTTCCTGTCCGACGTCTCATCGGCATTGGGATTATCCGGCCATTTGCCGATCGTTCTCGCCGCCTGGAGCCCAACCATCGTCGCTATGTTGCTGGGGGTTGCAACGCTGCTCCATTTGGAGGACGGTTAGCGGGGAAAGTCGGGGTCGAGAATTATTAATAAGAATACGCAAAAAAGCTCGCAGTCACAGGTCGTTCGTCGCAGTTTCAGTTGGGTGCAGGCCTTAGGCCTTTGCATCGGGCTTTGGGCGGCTGCGAGTGGCCCTTTTGCGTCTTCCGCCCTGGCCCAGTTTTCCGAATTGGTCGGTGGATCGGATAGGGGCGACGGAGAAAAGGACAAAAGCGACGAGATCGCCTTTCTTCAAGCCGACACGCTGACCTACGACCGGGCCAACAATCTGGTTCTGGCGGAAGGTAATGTGGAAGTCGCCTACGACACCCGCGTCCTGTTCGCAGACCGGCTGCAATACGACCAAAACACCGACACCATCAAGGCCGAAGGCAATATTGCCATTCTCGAGGAATCGGGCCAAGTCACCTTTGCCGACAGCGCGGAACTGACAGGCGACCTTAAGGAAGGCGTTGTCGAAAACATCCGCATGCTGCTCGCCGACGACTCGAAATTCGCCGCCAACCGGGCAACGCGGATTCGCGACCGTCTGTCGGTATTGAACAAAGCCGTCTTCAGCCCGTGCAACGTATGCGAAGACGACCCGCGACCGCCGCTGTGGCAAATCAAAGCCTACCGCGTGATCCACGATCAAGAGATCAAAGAGATCCGCTATCAAGATGCCATATTTGAAGTATTCGGCGTTCCGGTCGGGTATTTCCCCTATTTCAGCCACCCGGACCCAACGGTCAAAAGAAAGTCGGGTTTCCTGACGCCGTCCATCGGTAACTCATCCGATCTGGGCCGCCTGTTCGAGATCCCCTATTACTTCGCTTTATCCGATCACTACGATGCCACCTTCACACCCTTGTTCACCACCAGCGAAGGTATCCTGCTTCAAGGACAATTCCGGCAGCAAACCCGGCGCGGGCAGTACACGGTCGAAGGCAGTATTACGCGTACGGACGAACTAAACGATCTCGGCATCAAAACAGGGGAAAAGGATACACGGGGTCATCTGTTTGCAGAGGGTCAATTTCGTTTAAACGCGAATTGGACGTCGAAATTCACGCTGGAGCAAACGACCGACGACACGTTCTTGGAACGTTACGACATTACCGAAGAAGACCGGTTGGAGAGCCGGCTGAACTTCACACGTGTCAAACGGCGAAATTTCTTGTCTATCGACTCGTTCGCATTCCGCGACTTGAGGTTCGGGGCCGAGCCGGGACAAACGCCGGTGGTCGTGCCCATCGTCGGTTACGGGCACATCTTCCAGAACACGGTG
>JANQMY010000331.1 GCA_028279895.1 Alphaproteobacteria bacterium | reverse complement strand
AACCGGGCATCGGACGAAAAACGTTTGTGATCCGTGTCGATGGCCATCACGTCTTTGTACCGCGTCACGGACCAATAAGGGCCCACCAAGCTTTCCGGCGTCCAGTGCAGCGGATCTTCCCGGCGCAGACGTTCAAACCGGTCCCACATCTTGTTTTGACGCCAGATTTCTATATCGACGAGATCGAGCGTTTCCAGATCGATGTCGCTGGCCGGGGGGACGGGCGCACCGCGCTCAAGGTAATAGGGGCGCACCGGCCTGCGGTCGCTGAGTTTTGGACGCTCAAGCGTGAGGTTACGAACTGCGTCTCCCATGATGCCGTTCCCCATTTTCTGTGATGACCATCTGTTGACACTGTCTACAAGGATCTGTAGACAGTGTCAACATGGAAACAGATCTCGTAACCCCAACCTCACCCCGCAATACGGACGGCCTTCGTGCAAAATTGATTGCCGTTGCCCTCGACATTCTTGAGCGCGATGGCATCGAAGCGTTGACCTTGCGGGCGGTCGCGCGCGGTGCCGGCGTGTCGCATGGCGCCCCCGCCCGTCACTTCGACAATCTGGACGATCTAAAGGCTGAAGTGGCCGCGGCGGGACACAGGATGGTTGCGAATGATATTGCAACAGCGGTTTTACAAACACCTTTCGACGACGATCCGAAAGCTCCGTTGATCGCGGCCGCAAAAGCCTATGTCCACGGCGCGCTTAAAAATCCCGGGCTTTTTTCGTTGATTGTCCGGACGAGCACATTGAGCCAACGCAACGCGGCGCTCCGCCGCGAAACCCGTGCGGCCTATGACGGCTTCCATAGTTTCGTCAAGCAGGCGCAGGCCAGGGGGTGGAAGCCGGATATCGAGTCGAAACTGCTCGCGGGATCTATCTGGACATCGGTACACGGACTATCGACCCTTTGGCTGCATGGCGCCTACCAGCAAGCGAATCCGGATGCCACTCTTGAAGAGGCAATCGCCGGCGTTCTGGATTTGGGTTAGCGAAGGGACTGAGCAATCCCTGTTTAATAATCAGCATAAAGAATAAAAAACCCGGAAAGAGTTCCGGGGATGGTGAGTGAGCGATCAGAGTGCCGGGGAAGAGGCACGCAAGCAATGAGGGATGAGCGTGACGGATAAGAAACGGCATTTCGATGTCATTGTCATCGGCGCGGGTGTGTCCGGTATCTATCAGATCAAGCGACTGATCGATCTTGGTATCGATGCGATCGTGCTTGAGGGTGATGAAGACTTGGGCGGTACCTGGTACCGCAACCGGTATCCGGGGGCCCGGTTCGATTCCGAGAGCTATACCTACGGCTACTCGTTCTCAAAGGAACTCCTTGAAGAGTGGCATTGGACGGAACGCTTTTCGTCCCAACCCGAAAACCTGAAATATCTGAATTATGTGGCCGACAAGTTCGGCTTGCGGCGTCATATGCAGTTCAACGCGCGCGTCGCCTCGATGGCATGGGACGAAGAGGCGCGCCATTGTTGGCATTTGGAGCTGCAAAATGGCGAGGCCTATACCGCGCGTTTTGTTATTACGGGCATTGGTGTCCTGTCGGTGCCGACCCCGCCGCACATAAAGGGCATGGACGACTTCAAGGGAGATTCATTTCACACCTATTGGTGGCCTAAGGAACCGGTACCTCTTGCCGGCCGGCGCGTCGGCGTCATTGGCACCGGGGCTACGGGCATCCAAGTGATCGCCGAAATTGCGGATAAAGTTGGTGAACTGACGGTATTTCAACGTCGCCCCAATTGGAGTACACCACTCAACAACTCGCCCATTTCAGAAGAAGAGATGGCCGAGATCCGGGGGCGGTATGATGAGATCTTCGCCAATTGCGCCTCATCGCCGGGCGGGTTCGAGCATGTGCCGGACAGGCGCGGGTTCTGGACCGTGCCGAAGGAAGAACGCATTGCCTTTTGGGACAAGCTGTACGACACGCCCGGATTTGCCCTGTTTGCGGGGAATTTCAGGGAAATCTTCGTCGATGAAAAGGCCAATCGGGAAATCTCGGACTACGTTGCAAGCCGCATTCGTCAACGCGTGCATAACCCGAAAGTCGCCGAAAAACTGATCCCGAAGGACCACGGTTTCGGCATGCAACGCCTGCCTTTGGAGACCCGCTATTTCGAGGCCTACAACCGGGACAATGTGCGTTTGATCGACATCACGGAGACGCCGATCGAACGTATTACGCCGGCCGGCATTCGAACCACCACATCGCACTATGACCTCGACCTGATTGTCTACGCGACCGGTTTCGACGCGGTGACGGGCGCCTTCGACCGCATGGTGATCCGCGGCGTCGATGGTGTCCTATTGAGCGACAAATGGCGGGATGGTCCAAGCACCTATCTCGGTATACTGACAAACGGCTTCCCGAATATGCTGATGGTGGCGGGCCCGCAAAGCGCGTCGGGGTCTACGAATTACCCCCGCACCATTGAAGGGGGCGTCGACTGGGCCACAGACCTCGTAACCCACGCAATAGACAACGGCGTTACCCGTATCGAAGCAGAGGCCGGTGCGGAACAAGAATGGCAGGAAGAGGTCAAGCAAGCTTGCGACGGGCTGCTGTTAAGCCGTGGCCAGGGTTGGTTTACGGGCTACAATTCTAATGTGGCCGGACGTGAGGTTGGCAAAGTGCGCTACCAGACCTACTTCGGCACCGGGCCCAAATACGCTGCCCGGCTGAAACAGGTGGTGGCCGACGGCTATTGCGGGATCGACATAGACGAAAGTTGACAGGCTTTCCACATCTGAAGAATCGACTGCCAGGGATCTGGATGTGGTCCGTATGGGGAGAAATAGTGCCGCTTGGCTAGGAAAAGCTGTTAACCGCCAATCGCTGCTAATGCGCGATTCTGATCCAAAATCACGCATTAAAATCCGGAATGCGTGATGCCCACGCATAACGAAAACGATGCTCTCCCGGCTTGATGCGGCCCATCAGCTTTTGATCTATGCGTGATTTTCTCTATAAATCGAGCATTAGAATCGGCTATGCGTGATCACCGAGCATTAGACGTAATTCTGCGCGGTTGCGGACGATAATCACGTAGACCGTTATAAGTCATTGATATAAATATATTTTTTGTGCGTGAAAATTGGGGAAAATCAAGTATTGACCTCGTTTTCACGTGACAAACATGCATTCTTAAATATTATGCGTGAAACTGAATAAAAATCACGCAGAAGATGTTTGAGCCGTTAAAATCGTATAATGCACTTCCAGAATTGCCACCGTCTGCCGATTTGGAGACTAAGGCTCTTCTTAAGAAAAGCAAAACCGCCCGACTAGCGTTGCAAGAACTGAACCTGACCAGTCGAACGCTTCCAAGCTTGTCTCCGATGATCAACACAATTCCACTTCGCGAGGCAAAAGACAGTTCTGCCATCGAGAACGTTGTCACCACGGATGCAAAGCTGTTCCGATACGCGGCTATAGAAGGCGCAGACGCCGACCCTCATACAAAAGAGACATATCGCTACCTTACAGCTCTCAGAGAGGGAGTGGTCACTCTGAAGACTCGGCCAATTTCGACCAAAACTGCCGTCAAAATCTGTCAAACAATCCGTAATGCCAATATCGACATACGGGTTACGCCTGGAACAGCACTGCGGAATCAGGTCACGGGCAAAACAATTTACACACCGCCTCAGGGCGAAGATTTGTTGAGGAAATTACTCGCAAACTGGGAAGTCTATCTAAACACCGAAGATTCCATCGACCCTCTGGTTAAGATGGCGATTGCTCACTACCAATTTGAAGCAATCCATCCGTTTACAGATGGAAATGGTCGAACAGGCCGGATCCTCAATATTTTATATTTGATGAGTCAAGAACTCATCGATCTTCCGATATTGTTTCTCAGCTCTTACATATTGCAGAACAGGGAAGCTTATTACGGGGGGCTTCTTGAAGTAACGGCAAAGTCACTATGGGAAGAATGGGTTTTATACATTCTTGATGCTGTAGAAGTAACAGCGCAACAAACCACGGATCTCATTAAATCAATCAGTCGCCTGATTAATGAAACTCAAACTTTGTTGCGAACCCAGGCTGGATTTCGACAAGTACATGAAGTTGTCGAAGCCATCTTTTCAAAACCATACTTCACAATAGGCGACATCACGAAGTCTGGGGCTCTCGGCAATAGAGACACAGTATCCCGTCGACTGGGGCAACTCGTTGAACTCGGCATATTGGATGTGATGGCAGAGGGGCGTCCGAAAGTATTCTATCAGCCGCAATTTTTATCGCTCTTAACTGCAGACAGAATATAGTTTGAGAAAATGGAAATGGTGCCGCTTGCGTGACTTGAACACGCGACCCCCGCATTACGAATGCGATGCTCTACCAGCTGAGCTAAAGCGGCCCATCGGAACGTTTCCAGTCTATGTGGCAACCGAATTGCCGTCCGGAAACGTGACCAACGAAAGTTTTGGATCGGCTGGAACGCCGACCCGGCAATCTTACCAAAATCACGGTTAAGATGGGCCAAAGTCTTTACTGAAATGTTGCGTGGCGCGCAACTCCGTTTATGGGGACACGCCGCAAAAGGACGGAACCTCTGACAAGAGCGAACCGGGACGATGACAGTCCCCCCGCTTCCCAATCCCCGTTATATTGGCTAAGCTTATAGAGCGTGCTGCTAAGCGGAGAGTTTTTGCAATGCAACATCGATATTGGGCAGGCAGGCAGGCGCTGGTCGCGAGGGCCGGTCGACCCCGCCGGTCCGCGGTGGGGGGGGGGGCCGATGCGCCAA
>JANQMY010000318.1 GCA_028279895.1 Alphaproteobacteria bacterium | reverse complement strand
AGGCGACGATCTCGCCCGCCTCCAATCGAGCCAGCAGATCACGAACAATCGCCCAACCCGATAAGAGGCGTCTTTGTCGTGCCTGTCTGAAGGCGGGGTGCCGCGTTGCCTGCGCGATTGCCTTTCGCTCGGCGGCGCTTAATGCTGGTTCGGGCCATGGGTCGAATTTGTCCCGGCGCTTTCGTCCGCGTCGTGTCGGCTGCCGGTACCCTACTTCTGGCCAGGCCCCATAGTAGGCAAGGCTATCCCGCTCGAAAGCGTCGCTGAGCTTTGGGTCGGTTAGGTACAGCAAGGCGGACCGAGGGACGTGCCCGCCCGGCGGTTCGTCTAAGCGCCATGCCGTTGTATTGCTCGCCATTGGGAAAGCGAACCGGTATGGAGTCCTTGCGTCAAGCTTTGGTGTGCGACACTGTTGCACTTGGCTGACCTGCATCCTTGCGCTGAGAAGCAGCGATAGGAACAGCCTATTTGGCAAGGTCCTCTATGATCGCCTGCGCTGGACCACGATTAATCATAAGTTAATATGACGACTCGCTAAAGTCGGAGTATTATGGTGAGCAGATCTGCTTGTAAAGTAGCCAACAAGCTATCTTACACCAGTTCGCGGGATTAGCAGCAGGCTTAACTTGTGAAGGGCCGTTCTAAGTAATCCCGCCGATTTTTCCAAAATATCAACACTTTAGACTCTCAAAATTAGCTGGCTGAGAGATCGTCTACAACGTTGCCGAGAATCACAAATCAATCCACAATAGAATGATGATTGAAATTTGCTAAGAACTGGCTTCTACAATTTTTGAGTGAAAGTGGCGTCAAAGGCAACTTTTTGATTGCTATCTATACCTAGGTATGCACGGTAGAAGCAGTTGCAGGAGGTTCTACGTGCAGTGGCTGACTTGTCAAGATATCGAAAAGCGAATGGTTGCCGATCAGTAAGACTATGTCGGTTCGCAAAATAGCATGCCGCCAAAACAGGCGGCGCGCTGACCGGACTTCACCCTTGAATATGGGGCTACCAGGGTCGCAGCAGAGTCTCTGGGCCAACGGTTCCGGACCTACTGGAACCGCCTCATCCACAATTGTCGTGGCAGAACCAGTGGATACCGGCGCAAGATTGCAACACTGCTTAGGACTGGAACCAGACGGCTGGTGTCATTCAGTAGTGGAAGGCGAACCTACCGGTCTCGATAAGACTTACGAAGCGATGGCCTCGAACGCCGGTATTGGGACCAGCACCCCAGATGCTCTCGCCAAGTCAAGACTTGCGCTGCGTTTCACCGTTTCTCAAACGATCCCGGTGTTCCGTGAGCCAGAACCCGTCTCGGCTTCCTCAATCGTTTTTGGGCTCAAGAGGCAGCAGTTATTGGACCGCCAACGCCTCCCGCCAGTTCGGATTCAAATCAAAGACATAATTAGCCAAGAAAGACCGAACGTAGAGACTAAAACCAGCACCCCAATAATCTGCTTATCGTGCCATCGAAAATGCCAAAAAAAGGCAATCAAAACAAAACATGAAGAGAAGACCGATATAGCGAATGATACTGGCAATATCAACTTCATCTCTTCTTCTACATCCAGGCGGCTGGATGAAAGAAAGCCTAATACACCGAACAATACTGAAACTGCTAAGCTTATAACTGCTGCAGTTGCGATTCTGCCTCTCCAGCCTTTTTCACTGAAATTGCCGAACACAAATCAATGCCCTTCGATTCATCAAACGAACTTGGATCCGGAGAATGCGTAATTACGGTCTGATCCACTATTCCGCAATAGCCTTGTCAATTGCAACAACAGCGCCGCATTCAAACCAAGGTGCTCTCGCGGAGAACCTGGAGAGCCAAGCTTGTACGACCGTGCTTGCCGAGCTTGAGTCGGAATCTCGGCAGATGGCGATCGAACTTGCTCAGGGAGCAATACATTACGAGATCGACCCGGTTCGAGAATTGCTCAGAACCAGATTGATGGCCCGGCTCCCAGATGAGCTTGGTGAGTGTTACCGATTGGGTCAACGCCGTCCCAGCGAAAGCGCCGGTCAGTATGAGTTCATACGATGGATCTTGGACGGTTCTTCTCCAGAGGCCTACGATTGGAACCAAGTTAGAGAGAGCGAGACCCTAATGTATACCGCCGATCTGGGCGCGGTTTTCGTCCACGACCCTCCGTCCAACGCAGCGGTTCTCGAATCGGTTGTTGACAGGTCGCCAGAACTAAAGACCGCTCTTGTGTGCGGATCGGATGCGGGACGTGAGCTATTGGGCAGGGACGAAAGGGAATTGCTGCTTAGATCGCTTCTTATCGAGGACGAGTATTGGGAAGCTATACCCTGCGCCGCACGGTTTTTAGTTAACTACATATTAATATTTTCGGAAACAAGAATAACAGATTACTCACTTGAAGAGGCGCAAAATGTCTTTTGGAATCTGATGCCAAATACGCCGGATCAAAGTCTTCGGAACATAAACGCCATGATGGCACCCCATGTCTTGGTGCGACTATGCCTACTAAACCCTGGAGGTCTAAATCTTGGTGATTACGAAGCTAATGATTGGCCGGTTCAGGTTTTTGGGGATGCTGATCAATATTACCTTTGCAGAGTGAACTATGAGTTTGGCTTGATGAACATTGGACGGCACAGTGAATCAGTTCCAGATCTGGAGGCTGCTGTTAACTTCAATCCGAGAGCCGCGACATTATTGGCTGAAGCTCTGCAAACAACCGAGAGTTCAATTTCAATGAGAGAATTTCAGGCATCGGCGGACTACTTGGGGCGTGCGATGGATGGTGCAGTAGTTCTTCAGACTCTATTCGAAGTGTCCAACGACTGAACGTCATCCAACATATCTCGAGTCAAGCAAGGAACAAGAGCGATGGGAAGTGAGCAATTTCCGGGGGCGTCCAATGTTGGTGGTGGGTACAATGGGGAACCAGAGTTAGATATCAATAACGATATCGGTTCAGCGGCTGGGCAAGCGGGTACAATCGCAGCAGGAATTCTAAGTGGTGCCTTTAGTGAGGCTGCGCTTGACGTATCCGCCAGCCCTTGGAATGCGAGTAACTTCAGGGTCGCGTCCGGCGCGGCGGCAATTGGCGGCGTCTTGTTTGGCGGATTTGGGGCATACCATAACGCTTCGCGGCGGATTGAGTTGGGTGAGGATCCAGGCCGCGCGTACGCAATAGAGGGCGGCAGCCTTGTTGTCGAGACTTCCGCTGGCACGCTTGCAGCCCGGGCGATTGGTGGGCTGGCTGGTGGAATAGTCGGGGTTGGCGCTGCATTGTTTGCAGGATGGGTATTAGACCGAGTTGAACGAGATACTGAACTATACGACCCGCTTGAGAGCATCGAATTTCCAGGCGGCGTCACTTTTGGCGAACTATTCCTGGAGGTTTCATATCGTGTAATCAACGATATTCCTACGTTGGACGGATTTGATCTCAGGGGTTGGGAGATAGAAGAAGGACGGACTTTAGGAGAACTAAGAGAAAGTCTACTAGCAATTCAGGAAACCTATAATGACGCATTGGAGGCCGGCGCCCCTCCTCAGACGGCCAGACTTCTTGCTGAGGTTGCGACTGCAGTTGAATTCGATGAGGCCATTGTTGTCTCGAGGGAAGATTGGGAGGACCTTCAAGACCTAGAAGAGTCACACCCGGAGATTTACCAAGACTTACAAGAACAGCTAGATCAAGCCGAAGTGGTCGTAGTCGAGGGATCTGGTTTACTCGGCGGAATCGTCGATATTGTCGAAGGCGTATCCGACTTCATTGGCGATGCCACAGGGTGGTGGCCGATACTAATCGATCTCGACGGAGACGGTGGGATCGATCTAACACCCTTCATCGAATCATCAGCGTATTTCGATGGCGACAATGACGGCTTCCGTGAGCGGATGACCTGGATAGGGGCTGACAGCTCAACGGGCCAGGTAGAGGACGGATTCTTGGTCGCCGACTTGGATGGCGATGGTAAGATCGCGGGTAGCGAACTGGTGCTTGCGCATTTGACGGAAGACCCCAGTGATACGGACCTTGAGGCACTCGCTTCATTGTTCGACTCAAACAGCGACGGTTTGATTAACTCGAGTGACAGTCAGTTCAGTGTTCTGAAGATCTGGAAAGACCTCGACCGTGACGGCGTAACGGACCCAGGTGAACTCTTAAGCCTTAACGAGGCCGGACTCACTGAAGTCAATGTCGACATGGATGTCGGTTGGACCCCGGTTACGGAGATGCCCGAATCGCAGTTGGCTGATCTAGGCATTTTGACGGATCAGCTATGGGCTGTGGAAACCCCTGGCACGGACTACCGAATAGCCGCCGTTCTCGGCTCCGGGGCTGCCCTTTACGGGACAACCGCTGTCACGATAAATGGACAAGTTCACCTCGCCGCCGATATGGGGCTGCTCAAGGACGACAATGGTTTCAGCTTTTCCGAGGATGCGGATGGCAACGTCATTCTTGCAGCCGAATCTGGCGGCTCCTCTCTTGAAATAACAGACAACGATGGCGTGTCTGTCAACGCCACGCAAGGTGGCCACGTTTCGGTACTTGGCGCCTCAGGCAGCGATACGCTTTCCGCTGGCGACGACAGTGGACGAATCTTGTCAGGCGCAGGCGGAGACGATTCGTTGATTGGTGGTGCCGGAAGCGACGTTCTATCCGGGGGTGCGGGCGGTGATACGATCCTCGCCCAAGACGGGGACGATACCCTATTTTTGGACCGCGACGATTTCCTGACCGGTCAAATTGACGGCGGATTGGGGACCGACACTGCGTATTTCGCGGGCGATCTCGACCTATCAATCGACTTGGGTCAATCATCGATCGAGGTGATCTATTCTGGTGATGGCAACGATTCTGTAATTGCGGGTTCGGATGGCGTCGAGGTCTGGTTGGGAGGCGGCGATGATACCGCGATCGGCAGTTCGAGCGCGGACCAGTTGTTCGGGGAAGCTGGTGACGATTCCCTGTCCGCCGCGGCAGGAGATGATCTGCTGTTCGGTGGCGATGGTAGCGACACTCTGCTTGGTGGTTCGGACAATGATACAATCGATGGTGGCCTTGGCAACGATAGTCTGCAAGGGAACGACGGCGACGATCTCCTAACCCTATTTGACGGCAACGATACGGCCACGGGTGGGGCCGGCGCCGACCGTTTTCTTCTGTTGGACAGCGGTGGCGCGTTGACGATCACCGACTTCAACGCCGCTGAAGACATACTCGAATTCAGATTTGTTCGCGAGAGCGAGGTTACGGTTGTCGCAAGCGGTGCGAACACCATCGTTACGTTTGGTTCCACAACGGTCACTCTATTGGGCGTTCAGCCGAGTGATCTATCAAGTGGCAGCTTAGCCTATGGCGTGATCGAAGGAACGGACGCAAGCGAGTCGATCGTTGGAGATGATGGCGCCAATACGATCGTCGGTCGTTCGGGTAACGATACGATCAGTTCGGGTGTTGGCAACGATGCCGTTTTCGGCGAGGACGGCGACGACCGACTGATCGGCGGAGATGGTTTCGATCTGTTAGATGGTGGATCAGGCGATGACACATCGTTTGGTGGTGACGGAGCCGACGAGCTCTGGGGCGCACGAGGGGCCGATAGCCTGCATGGCGAGGCCGGCAATGACTCGATTTGGGGTGATCAGGGCGATGACACGATTCATGGCGGCGCAGATGATGACTACCTGTCAGGGGGCGCTGGCGCTGACAGCATAGTCGGGGGGAACGGAGACGACATCATCGGTGGTGGGACAGGCGAAGACACAATTCTTGGCGGTGACGACGCTGACCTCATTGTAGCCGATCTTGGAGATGACCAAGTCGATGGCGGGCTCGGTGATGACAAGCTGTACGGTGGTGAAGGCGATGACAGCCTGTTTGGAAACGCAGGGCTCGATACGCTTGTTGGGGGGCAAGGTTCAGATACTCTAACAGGTGGTTCTGGTGCAGATTTGTTCGCTTACTCGCCTGGCGATGGCACGGACGTCATTACCGACTTTGAGATCGGCGACCTTATTGAACTTTGGCACGTCTCCTCTTCGGATGTCACCATCACTGCAAACGGAGCAAACGTATCGATCGGCGCAGGGCCGGATACAGTTGCCGTGCTCAATGCATCGGTCGCCGACGTTAGTGCGGCCATCCGGTACACGCACCAGTATGGCACCTCCGGAACGGATCAGCTCGATGGGCACGACGGAATCAACTTGCTCGTTGCCGACGGTGGCGACGACGTTTTGCGAGGTTTCGGCGACGATGACGCACTTTATGGTGGTCAGGGCTCAGATACCCTGGACGGCGGTGACGGTGACGATTGGCTCGACGGGGCTGAAGGGAACGACCAGCTAACTGGCGGAGCGGGCGTAGACACCTTCGAGATCCGCGCACAGGAAGGTGACGATGTCATCACAGACTTCGTCCCAGGAGAAGACCGGCTTATCGTGCGAGGCCTCTCGCGTGGTGACATTGCGGTGGCGCCAAGTGGCATCAACACGATCATCACGTTTGTCGGCGGATCGGTGACATTGGCCGGTGTGGCTTTTGCCGACTTTAATGAGAACGATCTCGCATTCCTGGACGAGGAGACCTCCGAATGGCGGGATACCCGGACGGGAAGTCTTCGCGATGACACGTACGATGGTGGGTACAGCGACGACACACTTCACGGAGATGCCGGCAACGACACGATTATCGGTTCCCAAGGGAATGATGAAATCAAGGGTGAGGTTGGCGACGACAGCCTTTCCGGCGGTACTCAAGATGACTTGATTTCTGGGGGTTGGGGTGACGACCAGTTAGACGGAGGCGATGGTGACGACGTCCTTGGGGGCGACGAAGGAAATGACACCTTAAGCGGCGGGTCGGGCCAGGACATCTTCAGTTTCAGCGCAAAGGGCGGGTTAGACCGTATCCTCGATTTCGATATCGAGGACGATGCAATCGTTTTGGAAGTAAGAGATCCGGCATCAGTCGTGTTTGAGAATGCCACCGGCGGCGTCCGCATTGTTTATGACGGAGGTGAGGTCCTCGTTGAGAATGTAGAGCTACAGGCTTTTTCCGAGGATGCGAGGGTCTTCGTCGAGTGGACCGGCTCCGAAGGCTCGGATCAGGAATCGGGTACGGCCGCAAGCGACCGCTTCTATGGCATTGCAGGCGCGGATGACATGCAGGGAGGCCGCGGCAACGACACTCTAATGGGCGGCGACGGTAACGACACACTGGAGGGCGAATCTGGCAGCGACCTGCTCGATGGAGGTTTTGGGAACGACTTGATCGTTGGCGATGACCCGTCGGGAAGTGGCCTGCTGTCGAATCATACCATCGAGATCGAGGCGTGGAGCCCGGTCGGAAATCCTGTCGACATGTGGGTGCGTATCAATGGTGCTTGGGTAGGTTCCGCGACGGTTGATGCCGACTATGGCGGGACGGCGCAAACAGTTACATTTTCCGTCGACGGTGCCGTCATACTAGACGACCTGGAGATCGGCATCTCCAACACCAGCGATTTGATTATCAAGACGATCGAGGTCAATGGCTACGAGGTCTCGTCCGATTACATGACCTCGACCGATCTGCCGTGGCACTATACGGATCGATATGATGAGGACCTTATCGCGGTCAACGACGCGGTCGACGTGCATTTCGATGTCAGTGCGCATGGACAGCGCAACGATACCCTTGTCGGCGGCGACGGAGACGACACGTTGCTCGGCAATGAAGGCTTCGATCTGCTGAGTGGAGGCGAAGACGATGACACCATCGACGGAAGTGCTCGGAGTTACGTCGCGGACCGTGGAAGGCGACTGGAGTTTCGCCAAGGC
>JANQMY010000312.1 GCA_028279895.1 Alphaproteobacteria bacterium | reverse complement strand
AACCGAGCGGCTTGCGCCTCGCGCGCCCTTGCCACACGCGCCGCCACGTCGCTTGGTTCGCCGAGCTGGGCGTTTCATTGCGCACCAACGCGGAGGCCGAGGGCGACGTGCTGAACGAAATTGCCGCGCCCGATGAAACGGGCCGCGATCTTTTGCGCGACGCCACCGAGACGCTCAAGCTCACCGCGCGGGGCTATCACCGGGTGCTCAAAGTTGCGCGTACTCTCGCCGATCTTCGCGGGGAGGCGCGTATTACCCGGCCGCATATTGCCGAGGCACTTTCGTACCGCCAGCGGGCGGCGGTTTAAGGTGCACTAGAACCGCACCGGATCGCGCGGTACCGGCGGCAAGTGCCGCACGTCACGATTAAAAGTTGCATTATACTATTATTCTCGTTTATATTGTATCGGTGATCTGCCGCCTCACGTGAATTGGGATTCTAGCGCCGTAATGCCACGCCGATTGGGCAAGATGAATTCTCATTTGTAAGGAGCATGCAAATGAACAACGTTCCTAACAATTCAATAGATGCGCAAATGATGACTTTGTGTGCGATTTCCTATGTGGCTGAAGGACAAACAATTTCGCAGATTAAAGAATCAATCGAAGCTGAGCTTGCAAAACCAAGCTACGCGACCGGGGGGAAGTGGCAACTCGTTTGGGGGCCGGCAAAAACACCGGACAAGCAAGGTGACAATCTGGTCTACATTGCAGGGGACAAGGACTCAGGGAAGCTAGCGATTGTTCTGCGCGGCACTGTTTCGGATAGCCTGGAAAGCTGGCTTGAAGATCTTCCAACCGCGTTGGATTTATACCCCTGGGGCGGTGCTACACCCATCAAGGTTTCCAATCATTTTTTGGACGCGATCAATGACATTGTTATGCTCCGCGACCCGACCACAGAAGTTTCTTTTTCCGGCTTTGTCAGTAATCTTCTCTCAAGCGAAATCTATGTTACCGGGCACAGCCAAGGCGGCGGCCTGGCACCAATGCTCCACGGTTACGTGAAAAACCATCTAGGCGCAAAAAGTATTGCCAGTTACACGTTCGCAGCACCCACATCAGGCAGTGTGGGGTTTGCCCAGTTTGTTGACGAAACGCTTCAATCATCGCGGATTGTCAATCCGCTGGACATCGTCCCTTACGGATATGCGGCGATGCCTGAGATCTGGGAAAAGGGTATCCCAACAAAAGATGAACTTCCTGAAGATGTCATAAAGGGTGCAGTAGAGGCCTGGGAGCTGGCAACCAAGCTTAAGCCGGGTGACTTTGGGCAGCCTCAGAAATGCGTGGAACGTCTCCCGGCAACACACGACCCCAGGCCCGGTGCCTCGTACTATCAACGGGTAGAGGCGCAGCACAATCACAACAGCTATCTGTATCTGATGGGCGCCCCGCAAACCGATATCGGTGACCCATCGCCGCTGCCTGGCGGCACGGAATAATCAGCAAAGTGATCAAAGCGGACGTTTCAAAAGCCGGACGGGACGTGCCGCCGTCTAGTGCAGCGTCTCTTCGAGTTGTTCGGTCAAATAAGCGCGCTGGACCACCATGGGCACAAGCTCCGGCAGAACCGGTCCTGAGATGTGACGCTGGGCATAAATCGACTGTAGCCCGCGATAGCTGATAGGCGTGCGGATCGCCACGCACTCGCCCTCGTCGTATTTGACGGGCAGTCCCAGCGGCTTTGTCCCCCATTCAAATTCCAAAATCATCGGCAGGAAGAACGTGTCGCAAACGGTGGTGACGTTTTCAATGTGATGGGCGAGGCAATATTCGAAGATCGCACACAGAACCTCCCCGCTCACGCGGCTGGTCGACAGGTTCTCCTTGGGGCAGCCGCGGGCAAAGTATCGCGTGTGCTCATAGGTGCTGGGGTCGAAGGGCACCGACCCCCACTCAACCAGTTGCGGGAAGACCTCGCTTATAAGCGTGGGGCCAGTGGTCGGTATAAGGCGCGACCCCCCGATTACCCTGCCGTCCTTGCTCAGCCGCAGAAAGTAGATCGTATCTTCGCGGTCGAACTGGTCGTATTCGAGCCCATCGTCGTGCGCGAGGGCCTTCCATCCCCGTTCCTTCACGTATATATCGTGCCGTACGCGGAAACTCTCTTCAAGAGTATCCATATGTTTGTCCCGATTATGAGGACCGATTACCAGCATCATCGCCGCCTCCCGGATAAAATCCCAAAAGAAGGCTGGATGAGCGGGGGATGCCGAACGACCCCCTTGATCAGGGGACTAGAAAGCCACTGCTGAATTGATTAGGGGCGGACTTGCCCTTGCAGGATCGCAAGCACAATCGCCTGAACGCGGGTTGAGACGTTGTACTTCTTCTTGGCGCGTTCGACGTGTTCGTGAACGGTGTGTTCGGAAATTTTCAAAATCTGGGAAA
>JANQMY010000281.1 GCA_028279895.1 Alphaproteobacteria bacterium | reverse complement strand
CGGGCCCGGCGTGCACCACTGCATCGGGGCGCCGCTGGCCCGTCAGGAACTGACCCTCGGCTGGATGGCCCTGCTGGACAAGATGGAAAACCTCCGCCTCAAGCCTGGCTTCTGCCTGCGGCACGAAGCCGGGCTTGGGGCGGAGGTTTTCCATCTTGTCCAGCAGGGCCATCCAGCCGAGGTTCAGTTCCTGACGGGCCAGCGGCGCCCCGATGCAGTGATGCACGCCGGACCCGAAGGCAAGCTGCATGCCCACCTTCTCGCGCTGTAGATCCACTTGTTCCGGATGCGGAAATTGCCGCTCGTCCCGATTGGCGGCGGCAAAGCGCAGCATGATCAGTTCGCCCTTTTTGATCTTATACCCGTCCAGTTCCGTGTCCCGCGTCACCAGCCGCGGCAGACCGGCCACCGGCGTTTCAACCCGCAGGGCTTCTTCCACAAAGGTTTTGATGGCCGAGGCATTGCCGCGCAATTCGTCTTGCAAATCCGGCTGGTTGCACAGGCACAGCATGCCCCACCCGAAGCTGCTCGTGGTGGTTTCGTGCCCCGCCACCAGGAACTGGTTGAGGATGGAAATGCATTCGCCATGGGTGAGATAGCGGTCCTCGTCTTCCAGCTTGCTGTTGGCCAGCACCGTGATCATGTCTTCTTGGGGTTGCGCCCGACGCGCCTCGACGATCCGGATCAAGAGCTTTTGCAGATCCAGCGCCACTTGCGCGCGGCGCAGCATTTCTTCGGGCGGCAGCGGCGTCATGCGCAAGGCAGCCGCCGCACAGGTGGCCGCATCGTCGAAGAATTCGCGATCTTCTTCGGGAATACCTAAGCGGTCGGCAATGATGCGCAACGGCACGGGGAAGGCAAAAGCCTTCATGAAGTCCACATCTCGTGGCCCGTCGATAAAAGCGGCAATCGTCTCGTCGATCACCTTCTGCACATGCGGTTCCATGGACCGGATGCTGCCCGCCGTAAACAGTTTCGACACCAGCGACCGGTACTTGGTGTGCTCCGGCTCGTCCAAGGTGAGCATGGTGGGCGGGATGTCGGTCATTTCCTCATTGATCGCCAACATTTTGGCTTGCACATCCGCCGGTGCCATTTCGAAGGCGAGCTTCTGTGCAACGCCCAGTGCATCGTCGAACTTGCTGGAGAAGGTGTCCGTGTCGTTGATGGCCTGACGCACCAGATCGTAGCGCGTGATCATGTGCATATTGAGATCTTCCACATAGAAGATCGGCGCTTCGTCGCGCAGCTTTTGATAAGCCTCATACGGGTCGATCAAAAGCGCGGGGTCCATGAATTTAATATCGGACAGCGCTTGAATGGTCATAGCGGTTCCTCCTGTGCCCAGCCGGCTTGGTTATCCAATTTTGACAACCCTAACCAATATTGTATCATGGTACAATATTTAAATTTGGCACTGCCTCCAACTTCGATGACCGATCAAACGCTTGCGCCATCCAAATACGCCAGCAGCAAAATGGCTGACCGCCGGGAACGCATACTGGACGCGGCGCGCGACTATGTGGCCGAGGTGGGGTATGAGCGCGTCACCACCCGCGGCCTTGCCGAGCGCGCGGGCGTATCCCCCGCAACCCTGTTCAACATTTACGGCACCAAGGAAGGCGTCATCGCCGCCGCGGTGGAGGAACATTTGGCCGGCTTTCTGGGCAGCGACGGGCCACCGCTCACCTCTATTGAGCAATTGATCGCCTCGATCCGCCGCATGCCCAAAGAAATCATCCAAAAGGCCCCTTACTCCGAAGCCATGGTCGCGATCTTTTTTTCGCCCGAGGCGCATAATCCGGTGCGCGATACGCTGCGTACCACGGCGCAATACAAACAAAACGCATTGTTCCGGCAACTCAAAGCCGACGGTCAATTGGCATCATGGGTGGACCCGGTCGCGCTGAGCGATCAAATCACCAATGGTTTGTTTGCGGTGATCCATGATTGGGCGATCGCACGGCTGTCGGAAAGGGAGCTCAAGAAGAGACTGACATCGTCTACCTTGGTGGTTTTATCGGCGGCTACGACCGGCGCGGCGGCAAAGGAAGTGGCCCGGGCAGTGGCCCAAGCCGGCCAGTGACGCCCTACAACAGCTTCATATCCTTGGCCACATCGGTCAGTTCGCCGCGGTGATCCGGATGGGCTAGGCCGATCAGCCGTTCCGCGCGTTCCGCCAGCGAACACCCTTTCAGATTGGCGATGCCGAATTCCGTCACCACATAGTGCGAATCCATACGGGTGTCGGTCACGGCGCCACCTTCCAGCTTCGGCACGATTTTAGAAATGCCGCCGTTGCGGGTCGCCGGCATAGCGATAAAGGATTTGCCACCGGGCGACGCATAGGCCCCCCGCACAAAATCGAGCTGCCCGCCCGTACCGCTATAGGGAATGCCCGCGATGGATTCCGCGTTGACCTGTCCGGTCAAATCCACCTCCATGGCGGCGTTCACCGACATCATGTTGGCGTTTTTGCGGATGACCGGCGGCGCATTCACATAATCCGCCGGGTACCCCACCACGCTGGGATTGTCGTCCATAAAGTCATAAGTGGGCGCATCACCGATCGCCAGGGTGAAAACATGCTTATAGGGCAAAACGGTTTTACGCCGCCCGTTAATGACACCGCGCTCAATCAGGGGCACCATGGCCGGCGAAAACAGCTCGGAATGGAGGCCGAGATCCCGGTGGTGCATCAACTCACTAAGGACCACGGCCGGCACGGCACCAATCCCCATTTGCAGGGTGGCTCCGTCCGGGATCTGGCGCGCGATCTGACGCGCAATTTTAATGTCGGCATCGGATGGTTCCGCCGCCACCGCCTCCATAAGGGGCGCGTCGTTTTCGACGATCAAGTCCACATCGTTTACATGCAATAGACACTCGCCGAAGGTACGCGGCATGTTTTTGTTGACTTCGACGATGACTTTTTTTGCTTTGCGCACGACCGTGGCGCCGTAATCGGGATTGGTTCCCAGGCTGAAGAAACCCGACCGGTCCATGGGCGACACCGTTGTGATGAAACAATCGGGCGAGATATTCTCGGTCAGCAGCCGGCCGGCCTGGTGGAACATGCAAGGCACGAAACGCACCCATTCCTCGCCTTGGGCGCGGCCCTGCTTTGCCAAATCGCGGTCTATGTGACTCATAAAGAGAGGATGCGGATGCAGGCGGTCCATAAACTCCGCCCGCAAGATCGACTCCCCGGCTGCAGGCGGGGCATGCATGTAATAGAGATTCAGATCCGTGAAACCGCCCGCCTTCGTCTTTTCCGCAACAGCCGCCATCAGGCCGGGCGGCATAGCGACACACATGCCGAGGATCAGGTTGATCCGGTCCGGAATGGCATCGGCGGCGGCGTCTGCCGATACACGTTTGGCGTCATAAGTCTCTTGATAAGCGGACATGAAAAACTCTTACACAGAAAAGAGGAGTTTCCATCCTACACAAGATTTATGTCAGTTGGATTGACATGTTTTAATCCATTCCGCCAATGAAGGCAGTCTTTTTTCGAAGTAGAACCGGGCACATTGTCCGCATACGGCCTTCGGGCATGCATTTGGGGCTTGGGCGCCGGGCCTGAAGGGCGATAGGATTGTCAGATGACAACGGTCGCGGCCAACGAGAGCGTGTCATGGCCATATCGGATCGTTCTAACGGTGGGACCGGCATGAAACTCTACGGGGTGCGGATCTTTGTGGACGATTTTGAGGCGGCCAAAGCGTTCTATACCGGCACGCTGGGCTTACGCGCCAATTGGACCATGGACGCGATGAAGGCGATGGGGTTGGATGTGGGCGCCGAAATCATCGTCGAACAGGAAGATCCTGCCTCGGATGAAGGGCAATCCCTTATCGGGCGATTTGTCGGCCTTTCCCTGCAGGTAGATGATATCGACAAAACCTATCAGGAATTGAGCGCAAAAGGCGTCCCCTTCACCGGTCCCCCCGCCAAGCAACCCTGGGGTGGTACACTTGCCCATTTTCAAGATCCGGCGGGCAACACGCTCACCCTGCTTGGCTGATCCGCCCCGTATGGGTGCTCCGCCGCTCCAATCTCGCTAAAATGACCCTTATGGATTCTACCCCCACCGCAAGCGAAGCCCGGGCCACGCCCCCCTTCTGGTCTGTTCTGCGGCCGCTAGACAGGCCGGGCTGGCAACCGGCGCTGATCGCATTCGGTGCCTGGCTGCTCATCCTGACCGGGGGCTTGTTGCACGTGACTCTGTCGGATCAATCCCACCTGTTCTATTCCCGCCGTCCGGAAGCCATGGGGATCCAGGGAGATTTCATTATTCTGTGCATTCTATCGGCCGGATTTTGCTATCTAAGTGCCGTGTTGATCTATCAGCACCGCCTGTACGAGCAGGTACTGAACGATCTCAGGCCCATCGTCGACATCGCCGACCCGGCCTATCGGAATTTGATCCGTACACGTTCAGCGCCCAATCAACTGTCGATGACCATCGGCGCGCTGGCCGGTGTCGGGCTCAGCTATCTTTGGCTTTTATTGGATCCACGTGTTTATGCGGGCGACTACAATCCGTGGGATCTCACGTCTCTTGGCGTGTTGGCCCCTTGGCATAGGGTCATTGGCGGCCTGATGGGCGGCGCGATCGGCGCTTTCATGAATTCGACCATCCATTCAGCGGTTTTCCTGAGCCGGCTGGGCGCTCAGCTCAAACCGCTGGACCTGTTCGACCTAAGCCCCTTGCGTCCCTTTGCGCAGCAAGGGGTCGCCAATGTCTTGTGGCTTACGGGGTTCACGACGATTTTCGCGACCACCTATTTTCTCGACCCCAACGTCTTTCTGGTCATGATCGTCGCCTTTGTGGTCATGAACGCCATCCTGTCCATTTGTGGGTTATTGTTGCCGGTGACAGGCATGGCGCGGCGAATTCATACCCGCAAGGAAATCGAGCTGGACGGGATCCACAAAGCCCTGAAAGAACTTGGCCCCGCGCGCGACCTCGCCCATAGCGGGCACCTGACCAAGAGCGCCCAGCTATTGGCTTACCGTAGCTTTGTTCTGTCGGTGCCCATTTTTCCCTACACCGTCACAACGTTCGTCCGTATGGGGCTCTTTCTGCTGATCCCTTTGTGGTCTTGGGCCGCGTCTGCAGTGGTGGGCCGCGGTGTCGGTACCCTTTTCGGCTGGGAATAGGCCACTCACTCGCATAAAACGCTAGGTTTTCCGCCCTCTTTCATAAGTTGCACTTTCTTAACGACCGCACCCTACAGTGTTTACAACCTAATGTCGGTGAGGTGCATAGTGGCAGTGCAACATGATCGTGCAGATGGGCATTTTGCGGAAACGGTTGATTGTCTTGGGCTCGCCCGAAGTTATGTCGATCATTTGACGGTTCGCCATGAGGTATTGGTGGGCCGAATGTCCGAGATACTGGCGGCGCATTTGGGTTTTGCTACCGAGATGGCAAGGGCCATCGGATGCGCAGCCCGCCTTCACGATATCGGAAAACTGGCTATCGCCCCGGCCATCCTGCACAAGCCCGGCTCACTCACCAAAGAAGAACGGCAGGAAATCCACCGGCATTCCGAATATGGCGCGAAGATCCTCGACATTTCCAGCGACCCGTATTACCGGTTGGCCAGCAAAATTGCCCTCCACCACCATGAACATATGGACGGCTCCGGTTATCCCTATGGGTTGCGGGGCGATCAAATTCCGCTCGAGGCGCGGGTTGTCGCGCTGTGCGATACTTACGAGGCCCTACGATCCCAGCGCCCGTATAAGGCGCCGATGAGCCACGCAGACACCAACAAAATTCTGTTGGAAGGCGATGACCGGGTCTCTCCGACCTTCTTCGACCCACGGGTGCTGGACGCCTACTGCACCATCGAGGGCCGATTGAAAAAGGCCTACGACGATTGCCTAGCCGAGGAAGCTATCGCCAGCGGCACTCTTTCCGCGTAGGTCCAACGGCCGGTCCTGTAGACCTGCGAACGACCGGCAGAAACAATTTCACACGACACCAGCCGTAAATTCCACGCTGGCTCTCACGCCCGCTTCCACGGTCCTTCACACGGTAGCCTCATAAATCTAGCTCACCGCGAATGTGATCGCGGCTGACGTCTCGACGACCTAGAGCGCGACCAACTGTGAATCGTAGGCATGGTCATGTTTCCGTGAAAAATCATGCCCTATAGCGTTTCCAGGTGAAGTGGATACCGGTTCACCGTCCGGAAACGCGTTAAAACAAAGACTTAGGGCACTTTTGTGATTCTATGATAACCAAAAGTGCCCTAGTGAAGGAGTATCCCCATGTCACGTCCCTTGCCCACCGCCGGCCGTTTGTTTTTGACCGATGGCGGCATCGAAACCACGCTGATCTTTCACTTCGGCGCCGAGCTGCCCCATTTTGCGGCGTTTCACCTGCTGAAAAACACAGCCGGGCGGGACATGCTGGCGCGCTATTATCAGCCCTATCTAACGATCGCCCAAAACAGCTGCACCGGTTTTATCCTGGAAAGTCCCACCTGGCGCGCCAATCCGGATTGGGCCAAAAAGCTCGGCTATTCGAAGGGCGCGCTGACGGCGGCCAACAAAGAAGCCATCGAGCTGATGAAAGAGCTGCGTCTCGACTATGAAACCCGGGCGACACCCATCCTGATCAGCGGGTGCGTCGGGCCGCGCGGCGACGGGTATGATCCAAGCGCCCTCATGACCGCCGACGACGCCGAAGCGTATCACCGGCAACAAATCATGGCGTTTTCCGAAACCGATGCCGACATGGTCACCGCCATCACGATGACCAATGTGCCGGAGGCGATTGGCATTGCCCGCGCATCGCTCAAACGGTGGCCCTGTCCTTCACGGTCGAAACCGACGGCAGATTGCCGACGGGCCAGACGCTTCGTGAAGCGGTCGATGTGGTGGACCAAGAAACCGCCGGCTATCCGGCCTATTACATGATCAACTGCGCCCACCCGACCCATTTTGCGGACCAATTGGCGGAAGGGGGCGATTGGGTTGAACGCATTCGCGGCCTGCGCGCCAACGCTTCCCGCATGAGCCATGCGGAGCTGGACGCAGCGGAAACGCTCGACGACGGCAATCCGAAGGAATTCGGCCATCAGCATGCGGATCTTCGGCAACTCTTGCCCCGGCTGAATGTGTTTGGCGGGTGCTGTGGCACCGATCACCGCCACATCAAGGAAATTGCCCGCAACATTTCCGCGGGCGATGAAGGCCCCCGAACAGACGGCGCCCCGTCACTAGCCTTAGCTTAAGGCCACGCACACTTCCGCGGCGAACCGGCCCCAAGCCGGTTCGTTCGCGCGTCACGAAACATTCTTATTGTCGCTCTTCGCGGCCTCTTAGCGGTACGGACCCGCCTATTTCGGGTCCAGCACCACCACGGGAATGACCCGGTCGCCCGCCGCCTTTTGATAGTCATTATACGGCGGATAAACCACGGCCATCTTCTCCCACAGCTCTTCCCGTTCGGGGCTCGATGCGGTGCGCGCAACGCAATCATATTGGTCTTTACCGACGCGTATGTGACAGGACTGCGTTTTGACCAGATTGTTGTACCAGGCCGGATGATCCGGGGCGCCCCCCTTGGACGCGATGATGACAAAGCGGTCGCCCACCTGCTGATAAATCAGCGGCAGCATGCGCTTTTGGCCGGACTTGGCGCCGGTCATTTCCAATAACAGCGTGGGCAGCGGCCCGGGCCCGCCGGCAACCGAACTGTCCCACATATGGGCTTTTTCCGGGTCTTCCAAATAAAGCTTGATGTGATCTTTGATCCAATCCGGCAGGCCGGCGGGAATGTCGGGTGTGCTCATAGGGGTTCTCCTGTGCGGTTTGAGGTTCAGGCTACGCCGCTTGCCACATAAATCAAGCACCGTTCGTCAGCTGTCAGGCGCGACCTTCTTGCTGCGCAACCGTTTTAGCTGCCCGCGACGAACTTTCCCTTCCACCCTTTTCTTCCGAGAGGCCCGCGTCGGTTTCGTCGGTACACGGCGCTTTGGCCGGTGCAGCGCCTCCCGCAGCAGTCGTGCCAGGCGACTAAGCGCATCTTCCCGATTAGCCGCTTGGGTGCGAAAGCGATCCGCCGTGATCACGATGACACCGTCTTTCGTCGCCCGACTGCCGGCCAGATGCAACACACGCGTTTTCACCTCGCGTGCCAGGGAGGGCGATCGCCGCACGTCGAATCGCAATTGCACGGCGGTCGCTACTTTGTTGACGTTTTGTCCACCTGGCCCGCGGGCCCGAATATAAGTTAAGTCGATTTCGGTATCGGGGATCGTAAGGCGATGGTTGATTTCAATCATCGCTGTATTCTAACGCAGGGCAGCCCATTCAGGAACGCAAAAGCCCATCGATCTCGTTCTTCGCCGCGGCGATACGTTCATCGCACTCGAAAACCAGCCGGCCGGCGGCAATGAATTTCACCTCGGTGATGCCGATGAACCCCAGCACATGCCGTACATAGGCGCTGGCAAAATCTGCCGGGCCGCCAATGTCGGTGCCGCCCGACACCATCACCACATAGGCTTGCTTGTTTTCAAGCAGCCCTTTGGGCCCGTGCTCCGAATAGGCGAACGTCTCGCGCGCGCGGCAAACAAAGTCGATCCACGCTTTAAAAGCGGCCGGCACGCCGAAATTATAGATCGGCAAGCCGATCACGATGATGTCGGCCGCTTTGAGTTCGGCCACGCACGCATCCGACAGGCCCAGCGTGTCGCGCTGGCGTGCGCTGCGTTCGGCCGGGTCGGTAAAGTTCGCAACGATCCATTCTTCGCTGACGAAATCGATGCCCTTCGCCAGATCCCGCGTCACCACAGACGCGCCGGGGGACGCGTTTTGCAGACCGAAGACGAGATGATCTACGAGTTCGCGGCTTGCGGACCCGTTTTTGCGCATGCTGGCATCAAGCCGAAGAATATGAGGTGCGGGCATGTGATTTCCTTGATGGCGACATCACAGGACCTACGGCGAAAGCGCGCAGGGGGCAATACAGCTTTTCGTGAAAAGGTCAGTTGGGTGGGCCGGCCCCCTGCTCCTCTATCGACGAGGCGGTCTCCACCGTCAGAAGCGCCCGCAAGACCTCAGGCCCAACATTGCAAAATGTTCGGACAACTCGGCACGCTTTGTAACAATAGCAGCGACCGCGCATCTTAGAAACGAAACCATGCCCCACCCCTCCAGTGATGACATCTCGTCTGGAGACTGGGGGTCACTGTAGCGCGACGGGACACGCCTATCCATAAGATTGATAGGCAAACGACTGACAACTACAAGGCCGCTTATCGTCGTCGCGGCCTGACCGGCGACTATCCGTCGACGATCAAGTCCTTGAACTTGGTTGCCACCACTTCGCGGATGACTTCCGCAACCTTCAGATAGGAATGGTTGCGGCCACCGCTTTTGCGCCAGACCAGCCCCACCGATCGGGTGATGCGCTTACCCGCGATGGGCTTGACCACCACTTCGCTGCGGGCGTGAATCTCGGACTTCACGTAAAGCGCCGGCAGGAATGTCGCCCCCATATCCATGCCCACCATCTGACGCAACGCATCCAGGCTGGTCCCCTCGTAATCGCGCGTGGGCGTCGCGCCAAAGTCTTTACACAGAGCAATAATCTGATCGTGCAAATGATATTGCGGGTTCAAAGAAAGGATCTTCAAATGCTTCAAATCCTTTGGCGACACCTCGCTTTCCTTAGCCAGCGGGTGGTCGGCCGCAATCGTCAAATAAAGGGGTTCGCGAAACAAGCGCTCGACCACCAGTTCCGACCCCACCATCGGAAGCTGGGCAATGATGATGTCGTGAAGCCCTTCGGTAAGCTCGTGTTCTAATTCCCGCGGGGCCCCGTCGCGAATGTATAGGTTAAGATCCGGATGCTGACGGTGCAGCTTGGACACCACATGGGGCAGCAAATACGGGCCCAGCGTAGATTTGGCGCCAAGGCGAATAGTCCCCACCAAGCCATGCTGGGCGCCGGCCGTAAAATCCACAATGCCTTGCACATCGTCCAGAATTGTCCGCGCGCGGGAGGCCACTTCACGTCCCACCGGGGTCAGCGCGACGCCGGAACGGCTTCGCTCCACAAGCTGTACACCGAGGATCTCTTCCATCGACTGAAGCTGGGCGCTCAGCGACGGCTGTGTGATATGGCAGCGTTCGGCTGCCCGCCGGAAGTGCTGGGTCTCGCCAAGCGCAATCAGGTAACGAAGCTGGCGCAAAGTAAGCGCCGTGGTGTCAGTGGCCATCTTTTCCTCAGAATTTGTTGTCCCCTAGAAGATAGGGAACATCTATCGAAATCGCCAATCTTTTGTGCTTTTTCCCATGCCCCCTCGCACCCATCTCTCGTGTCGTGGGTATCGTCAGCCTGTCACAAGGAGGAGTTTGGAATGCGCGTTAAGTCTACCCTGAGCCTCACCAATCGTTTGGAATCGCTAAAGCGTTTGCATAGGTCGCTCGACGAAAAGATTGCTCGGGCGCAGAACCATCCGCTTACAAATGAACGGCAGCTTTCGGAGCTGGAATCGCTAAAGCTCAAGTCGGAAGACGAGATTACGGTGCTTGAAAGCATTCTTGTGTCCGTTGAGAACAAGCAACCCGCCACAGCCGCTTAGCCGCATGCGGCAGCGGCGACCGTGTGCCGGGGATTGCACGGCACCATCGGTACAACACCCGCGGCCGTCGATGCCGTTTAGGATTGTTGCGAACGGGCACCGTGTCCACTCACAATGATCGGAAAATCCTATTATATTTCCGATAAAAACGGTTTTCTTTGAGAAAACTATCGATCCTGTGTGGCGTTCCTATTGGTAATGCACACCGCCTATGCCAGGTGTCTTTTTGATATGGCGGCTAAGGTGAGGGAGCGATCGTTTCGTGAAACGATTTAAGAATATTCTCGTGTATCTGGCAGGCCGGGTCGGCGACGACCAGGCCTTGGCCCGTGCGACGGAGCTGGCGGCGGCAAACGGCGCCCAGCTAACCTTATTCGACGTGACGGTGCCGACAAACGGCACTGACCAGTCCTCTTCGACATCACCATCCTCGGAACAGGAAGACCGGGACGGCGATGAGACCCGAGAACGCGAGGCCGCCTTGCGCCGAATTGCGGCGTCGCACACCACCGGAAAATCCGACATCCAGGTTGACGTAGCCATGGGCCGTCCCTTTTTGGAGATCGTCCGCAAAGTTCTGCGCGATAGCCACGATTTGGTCGTCATGGCAGCGGATTCGCTGCAGGGCGTACGGTTGATTTCACTGGGCGCCACATCGATGCATTTGATGCGCAAATGTCCCTGCCCCGTATGGGTTATCAAGCCCACCAAGTCGCCGCGATTCCGTAATGTAATGGCTGCTGTCGACGTACGGGACAACAATGAGCAAGCGCAGGCATTGACCACCAAAATACTTCAACTCGCCAGCTCCATTGCGCGCAATGAACAGTGCAGCCTGCATATCGCCCATGCCTGGCGAATGAATGGCAGCGATGCCGAAAATGTCCGCTCGGAAATCTCCGAGGACATTAGGAATGACATTTATAAACGCAACTACCGCATCCATAAGGAACGCGTGCTGAACGCGCTAGATGGCATCGAGCTTGGCAATGTGGAGCCGCAGCTTCACCTGCCCAGCGGCGACCCCGCCGCCGTATTGCCGGATATCGCGCAGGAAAACCACATCGACTTGATTGTTATGGGAACGGTCAGCCGCTCGGGCATTGCCGGTTTGTTGATGGGCAATGTGGCGGAACTCGTCCTGCGCCAGGTAGATTGCTCGGTGTTGACCGCCAAACCAGACGGCTTTGAAACCCCCGTCACCGTCGATTAGGCGACGTCTTCCAAGCGCACCGCAGCCGATCAGAAGCGGTGAGGACGCAGCACGTCCACATCAGACACCGTGACGACACCGGAGTAGGTCTCGAGGTTTTCCGCGAGCCGCTTCAGGATCTCGTCCGTCACCGGTTTATGGGCAATGACGATCACCATCATCATATGCTGCGCGGCAGAGATCTGCCCCTCCCGCCAGGTGCCGCGCTCGCCGCGTCCGGAATGGGCACGCAGCACCGTATAGCCTTTCGCGCCACTGGCATCGATTTCGCGCAAAACCCGATCGACCAAAGGTGACTCGATCATGACTTCCAGCCGTTTGATATTGTTTTCTTCTGCCATTCCGTCGCCCCATCAGATAAAGAGTTGCGCCAACGATTGATAGATCGGGATGCCGATCGTGATGTTGAACGGAAAGGTTATGGCCAAGGACAGGGTCAGGTAAATGCCTGGATTGGCCTCAGGCAAGGCCACCCGCATGGCCGCCGGGACGGCGATATAGGACGCGCTGGCCGCCAATGTTGCCAACAGGGCCGTGCCGCCCACGCTCAGGCCGGCCGCGATGCCGCAGGCGAGGCCGGCGGCAGCGCCGATCAAGGGCATGACCAGCGCGAACACCACCAGGCCGGGTCGAATAAGCGGAGCATCCAGCAGACGCCGGCCGGCAACCAGCCCCATATCCAGGAGGAATAGACACAAAATGCCTGTAAACAGGCCACCCGTAAACGGTTCCATGGCGGCCTTGCCGGAGTCGCCTGTGATCATACCGATGACAAACGCCCCAACCAGCAGCACCACACTACCGTTCAGCAGCACTTCGCGCACCAAATCGCCCGTAAACACCGACCGCGACGAGCGCGAGTCGGACCGGGCAGCGGCCTGGCTCAACAAGATGCCAGTGACGATGGCCGGGGTTTCCATCAACGCCACCACCGCGACCATAAAGGGCTCATAGGCGATGCCTTGAATTTCCAAATATTGGACGGCGGTCACAAAGGTCACAATGCTGACGGACCCGTAATGGGCACCGATGGCCGCCCGGTTCACCCGGTCCAAACCCGACAACAACCTGAGCAGCCCGAAGGCCACCACCGGCAGAAGGAAACTCAGCGCCAAGCCTGCCAAAATCGACGGCACCAAAGCCCCGCCGATGCCATGGCCCGCCACCTCAATGCCGCCTTTGAAACCAATGGCGATCATCAAATACATGGCGAGTGTTTTGCCGATCGTCTCCGGAATCGACAGGTCAGAGCGCGCCAACGCTGCGCCAATTCCTAACAAGAAGAACAGAATCGGCGGCGAGGTCAGATTAGTGACCGAGAGACTAAACATTTCGAGCATGATTGCCCGCAGGCTTAAGACGCCGGCTGGATGTGCCGGTCAGCCCGCTCCCCTTGAATCGATGAATGTTTTTTGAATGCGCAGTTCCCCTACTGTGCACGGGAACGACCCGCAATCGGATTCGCGCTATGCCTCGATAGATTTAGCCGATTATAAATTTCTTTCAACTGTACGGGAACCGCACAATAGAAAAAACCTATTGATCCGTATGCGCTACTCAAATTGATCCTCCGGCTCTTAATCTTATGTTAGGGGCGTGGCTGGCAATCCAACCAAACCGAAAGTCCGCGTTGACCTCCCCGTCGCTTTCCCGTCGGGTTGCCGGCCACATCTAACCGAGCGCACCAGCTAATAGAGCCGGCTGGGCGTTCGCACTGGCGTTTGTGGGGCTGGGTTACAAGCGCCAACGAGGAGAGTGGCAAAGGCTCGCGCGGATTACTGGATTTCCATTAATGACAAATTCTGTCCTGACGGCGACGCAGTCGTTTCTTAAAAAGGAGACTGCACCGGGCATACTGTTGTTCGCGGCGGCGGTTCTTGCGCTGGCGATCGAAAATTCCTGGCTGTATTGGGTCTACGACATTTTGTTGAGCACCCCGGTGGAAGTGAAAGTCGGCGCGCTGGAAATCGCGAAGCCGCTGCTTCTCTGGATTAATGACGGCTTGATGGCCCTGTTCTTCTTTTTGGTGGGCCTCGAAATCAAACGTGAAGTCGTCGAAGGCGAATTGTCATCTCTGGACAAAGCCCTTCTGCCGGTGATTGCCGCCATCGGCGGCATGGCGCTGCCCGCGTTAATCTATGCAGGCATTACCTGGAACGATCCGGTTGCCTTGACGGGCTGGGCAATTCCGGCGGCAACGGATATCGCTTTTGCCCTGGGCATCTTGGCCGTGTTGGGATCGCGCGTTCCGGTTTCCTTGAAAGTATTCTTGTTGTCGGTCGCGGTGATCGACGACCTCGGCGCGATTATCATCATTGCCTTGTTCTACACAGAAAATCTGGCGGTGACCTCGCTCTTGCTGGGCGGCATCGGTCTGGCGGCGTTGACCGCGCTCAATCGATCCGGCGTGCGCTCGCTGACGCCCTATATATTGATCGGCATGGCCATTTGGGTGTGCTTCCTGAAGTCGGGTGTGCACGCGACCTTGGCAGGCGTCTTGATCGCCTTCACCATTCCCATGGGCAAAACCGCGCAAGACGACCACTCGCCGCTGCATAGCTTGGAACATGAGCTGCAGCCGTGGATCGCCTTTTTGGTGCTGCCGCTGTTCGCATTCGCCAATGCGGGCGTGCCGCTGGCCGGCTTGTCCTTCGAAGCACTCACCTCACCGATTCCGCTGGGCATCATTCTCGGCCTGGTAATCGGAAAACAGTTGGGTGTGTTCGCAGCCACTTGGGCGGCGGTTAAGTTCGGGGTTGCGCAGCTGCCGCAAGGCGTCACGTGGCGGGAAGTCTATGGCGTGGCCTGCCTTACCGGTATCGGCTTCACCATGAGCTTGTTCATCGGAACGCTGGCCTTCGATACGGCGGAGCAGCTCAACGAGGTTCGTGTGGGTGTGCTTGTCGGCTCTCTGATTTCCGGCTTGATCGGCTACACCATTTTGCGGCGCGCTTTCGACCAGAAAGGTCCTGCCTTCGAAGCTAAGTACAGCAAGCCCACGGAAACGACCGCCTTGTCCAGCGGCAGCGAACCGGCACCGCAAATGCCGATGGCCGCCGCAACCTCGGGCACGACAGCCGTCTCCGACAAAAGAATGGTGGCGTGACGCG
>JANQMY010000264.1 GCA_028279895.1 Alphaproteobacteria bacterium | reverse complement strand
CCGACCATATACCGATGATCGATCCGCCATCGCTTCCTGTACTGAACGATACCCATGTGTCGCTACTGAAGCACAAAGCCAACAACGCAGCGGTCAATTCATTCGAGGAGTTTGTCCTCAAAAAACTGCGCCACTAGAGCGCTCTAGCCCCTCCCGGCGACCGGACCGGGCCGATCTTCCGTGCCCAATACGAAGAAAACCCGCAAAAAGCGGCAGAAAACCGATCTGAGCACCGACGAGCACATTGCGATAGATCAATCCACCGCGGGGGGCGCGGCTTTATAATTCAAAGTCTCGGTTCAGATACGGATAAGGCGCCTCATGGCGGAGTACGCCAACGGAATGAACAAAACCATCGATACGCTACGGAGCGAACACCGCACCACCTCGTCACGCCTCGACTTGCTGGAGCGCGAAATAGACGCCCTTCGGGAAGGGGCGACGCCAGACTACGAACTCATCAACCTGCTGGTCCAGTATTTCAACGGTTACGCCCAACAGCTTCATCATGTGAAAGAGGATTTGGTGTATCGCCGTCTGCTGACCTCCTTTGATCGAACGCAAGACGCCCTGCCCGATCTCGAGGAAGAACACGAACAGCTGGCGGGACAGGTTGCCGCCTTTGCGGAAGCCATGGAACACGTTCAAAGCGACGCCGAAATCCCCATGGGACAGATTGTCGACATTTGCACCCAGTATGTTACGGCGCAACGCAAGCACATGGAGCTGGAAGAAACCTTGTTTTTTCCCAAAGCAAGGGAACGGCTGTCGGATCAGGACTGGGCAGACCTTGAGGGGCAGATCGCTCAGATCGAAGCCGCCCCGGGCAACGCCTCCAGACGGCAAGAGGCCGATGCATTGGAACAAGAAATCCATGTCCAAATGCAGGACGAACAACCCGCCGATTCCTGACGGGCTAACGCTTAGCAGACTGATGTTCAAACGAACTCACGCAACCTTCAGGTTCTTCAACCAGGCGGTGAGTATCGCATTCACCTGATCCGGCCGCTTCTGCTTAGTCCACGCCCGCCCATTCGAGCATGTGAACACCGCCGCGAACGGTCAATCGGTCCCGGCTATTGACCAGCGGTCTCGGCGAAACCCGTCACAGAGTTCAGCAATATCAGGGGCCAAGGTGGTCCTGAAAAACGGCCGTTTGTCTCCGGAATGCGGAGGCATAGATTTTTTTCATAGGGCAGATCAATAGAGTCGATGAAGACAATCTATTGGATTGCCCCCCCTCAAAAGCGTATGTGCCTGTCATCTGTTGGCACATCGCAGAAAAGGATCGGAAAGAACATGGCAAGCGACGGCAAATGCCCCTTTACAGGCGGCGTTCACAAGCAATCGGCAGGCGGCGGCACCTCCAATCGGGATTGGTGGCCCAACCAGCTCAAGCTTAACATCCTTCGGCAGCACTCCACGCTGTCGGACCCAATGGACGACTCGTTCGACTACGCTGAAGAGTTCAAAAGCCTCGACCTCAAAGCCATCAAAAGCGACATTTTCGACCTGATGACCACGTCCCAGGAATGGTGGCCGGCGGATTACGGCCACTACGGGCCGCTCTTCATCCGCATGGCGTGGCACGCGGCGGGCACTTACCGCATATCCGATGGCCGCGGCGGCGCGGGCACGGGCAACCAGCGCTTTGCCCCCCTCAACTCTTGGCCCGACAATGCGAACCTGGACAAGGCGCGCATGCTGCTTTGGCCCATCAAGCAAAAATATGGCCGCAAGATTTCCTGGGCAGATCTGTTGATCCTAGCCGGCAATTGCGCCATCGAATCCATGGGTCTCAAGACCTTCGGTTTTGCCGGCGGCCGCGCTGATATCTGGGAACCCGAAGAAGACATCTATTGGGGTGCCGAAGCGGAATGGCTGGGCGATGAGCGCTACACCGGCGACCGCGAATTGGAAAACCCCTTGGGCGCCGTTCAAATGGGCCTGATCTATGTGAACCCGGAAGGGCCCAACGGCAATCCAGATCCGGTGGCCTCCGGGCGCGATATTCGCGAAACCTTCGGCCGCATGGCCATGAATGACGAAGAAACCGTCGCGCTGGTCGCAGGTGGCCACACCTTCGGCAAGTGTCACGGTGCGGGCGACGCCTCGCTGGTGGGCCCGGAACCCGAAGGCGCCAGCATTGAAGAACAAGGCATGGGCTGGAAAAGCAGCTTCGGCTCCGGCTTGGGCGTCGACACCATCACCAGCGGTATCGAAGGTGCGTGGACCGACAACCCCATCAAGTGGGACAATAACTACTTCGAGAACCTGTTCGGCTATGAGTGGGAACTGGTCAAGAGTCCGGCGGGCGCCCATCAGTGGCAACCGAAAGACGGCGCAGCCGCCGATGCGGTACCCAATGCGCACGATCCGTCCCGTCGGCATGCGCCGATCATGACCACAGCCGACATGGCACTTCGCATGGATCCGATTTACGAGCCGATTTCCCGGCGCTTCCTCGAAAACCCGCAAGAGTTCGCGGACGCTTTCGCACGGGCTTGGTTTAAGCTCACACACCGAGATATGGGCCCACGCGCCCGTTATCTTGGCGAAGAAGTGCCGGCCGAGGAACTGATTTGGCAAGATCCGGTGCCGCCCGTCACTCACGAGCTTGTCAACGATCAAGACATTCAAGCCCTGAAAGGCAAGATTGTTGAATCGGGATTGTCCGTGTCCCAACTGGTGTCGGCCGCTTGGGCTTCCGCGTCCACATTCCGCGGTTCCGACAAGCGCGGCGGCGCGAACGGAGCGCGGGTACGCCTTGCCCCGCAAAAGGATTGGGAAGCCAATAACCCGGAAGACCTCTCCAAAGTCCTGCAAACTTTGGAAGCGATCCAGACGGATTTCAACAAAGCCCAATCCGGCAAAGCCGTTTCCCTGGCCGACTTGATCGTACTGGGCGGCAGCGCCGCTGTGGAACAGGCAGCCAATAAGGCCGGCCACAATGTGACCGTACCCTTTACGCCGGGCCGCACCGACGCGACCGATGCGCAGACCGATGTGGACAGCTTCGCGGTTCTGGAGCCGTCCGCCGACGGCTTCCGCAACTACCAGAAAGGACCGTCCCAAGTCTCCGCTGAGGAGCAGTTGGTGGACAAGGCACAATTGCTCACCCTGACCGCACCGGAAATGACGGTACTGGTGGGTGGCTTGCGGGTTCTCGGGGCCAATACGGGGCATACCCCCCACGGCGTCTTTACGGACCGGCCCGAGAGCTTGACGAACGACTTCTTCGTTAACTTGCTCGACATGAGCGTTACCTGGAAATCGGCGTCCGACGCGGACGACGTGTTCGAGGGCCGCGACCGCGCCTCCGGCGATCTGAAATGGACCGGTACACGGGCGGATCTCATTTTCGGCTCAAATTCCGAGCTGCGGGCCTTGGCGGAGGTCTACGCATGCAGCGATTCCCAAGACGCATTTGTACGCGACTTCGTTGCAGCTTGGACGAAGGTGATGAATCTGGATCGATTCGACCTGGCCTAGCGGCACCTACTGATCACAGAAAATCTGGGCATTCCAATGCCCGGTCAAGGAGCTGGCCCCAAATGGGGCCAGCTTATTTATTTTCCCGGCCGGAATCGTCGGTTCCAGCTGTTTCACCGACAATTGATGCAGTCTATCGTAACGATAGACGAAATCAGTTTTACTCAAGAATCGCAGCGCCTTAGGGTAGGAACCGGTAAGAGTCGAAGTTGCGTACCGATATATAAATCGACGGCTCTTGCCATGGGAAAACGATCTTTGATCGAACTATCGAGATAATGGCGCTACGTACGCTTTCTTGCCCCCAATCAACCTGTGAACGCATCAATGCGTTAGCGCCGCTCTCCCCGACCTCCGCGACTGACTGCACATTTACCCAGGAAAACAAAGGGACCGACTAATGAAACTCAACTTGAAATCCGCGTTGCTGGTGTCTGTCGCCGTTTTGGCGATCGGGGCGACCGCCGCGTGCGATCAGCAGGAAACATCCGCGACCGACGCCCCCGCCACCGACAGCTATGAGGCGCCGGCGACCGCGGCAGAAACGCCTGAACCACGCGCGGCCAGCAAGCCGGCTTCGTCGGCGAAAAGTACAGCTGTGGCGCCGGGCACTGCCAAAACACCTCAGCAATGGTGGCCGGAGCAGTTGAACTTGCAGCCGCTGCGCGACAATGACGTGTCGTACAATCCTCTGGGTGCCGACTTTAACTATGCGGAGGAATTCGCCAAACTCGACCTGGCCGCGGTCAAAAAAGACATCGAAGATGTGATGACCACATCGCAAGACTGGTGGCCCGCCGACTACGGCCATTATGGACCGTTCTTCATTCGGATGGCCTGGCATAGTGCCGGGACCTATCGCACATTCGATGGCCGAGGTGGCTCGGATGGTGGCCAGTTGCGCTTCGAGCCTCTGAACAGCTGGCCCGACAACACCAACCTCGATAAAGCGCGGCGCTTGTTGTGGCCGATCAAGCAGAAATACGGCAATCAGATTTCCTGGGCCGACTTGATGGTGTTGACCGGCAACGTCGCCTTGGAATCCATGGGCTTCACCACCTACGGCTTTGCCGGCGGCCGTGAAGACGATTGGACACCGGAGCTGGTGTATTGGGGGCCCGAAAACGAGTTTCTAGCCGACGAGCGCTATAGCGGAGAACGGGAACTCGAGAGGCCGCTGGCCGCCGTCCAAATGGGTTTGATCTATGTGAACCCGGAAGGACCGAACGGCAACCCGGATCCGTTGGCCGCTGCCAAGGACATTCGTGACACCTTCGGCCGTATGGCGATGAACGATGAAGAAACCGTCGCGTTGATCGCCGGTGGCCACACTTTCGGTAAAGCGCATGGCGCGGCAAACCCGAATGATTGCCTGGGGCCGGAACCGGCCGCGGCAGGCGTTGAGAAACAAGGCCTCGGCTGGAAAAACGAATGTGGCACGGGCAATGCGGGTGACACGATCACCAGTGGCTTGGAAGGGGCATGGTCCGCCAATCCGGTCGCCTGGACGACCCAATTCCTGGACAATCTGTTTGCCTTCGATTGGGTGCAAACCACGAGTCCGACCGGTGCGGTCCAATGGATTCCCAGTGACGAAAGCGCTGCCAATCTTGTGCCGGATGCGCATGATCCTGAAAAGTTTCATGCCCCCATCATGTTCACCACAGACCTTTCGCTAAAGTTCGACCCGAGCTACCGGGAAATTGCCAAACGCTTCCAAGAAAACCCCGAAGAGTTTGAGCTTGCCTTCGCCAAGGCTTGGTTCAAGCTCACCCACCGGGATTTGGGCCCGCGGGCTATTTATCTGGGTGCGGAAGTTCCAGAAGAAGCCTTGCTATGGCAAGATCCGGTGCCGGCGGTCGATCACCCGCTGGCGGATGACGGCGATATCCAAGCCCTGAAGGCGGAGATATTGGACTCCGGTTTGTCGGTCTCCAGCCTTGTGAAGGCGGCTTGGGCGTCAGCCTCCAGCTTCCGCGATACGGACAAGCGCGGCGGCGCGAATGGGGCCCGTGTCAGCCTAACCCCTCAAAAGGACTGGGCGGTCAACGATCCCGAGGAACTCGGTCAGGTGCTGTCGAAGCTTGGGGAAATCCAGCAAGCTTTCAACGACGCTCAAACGGACGGTACGAAGATCTCGCTGGCAGACCTGATCGTACTGGGCGGGGCTGCGGCCATCGAAAAGGCAGCCAAGAACGCCGGCCATTCGGTGCAAGTACCCTTTAGGCCCGGACGCACCGATGCTTCGGCTGAAACGACCGACGCCGCCTCGTTTGCGGTGCTGGAGCCGAATGCCGATGCGTTCCGCAACTATCTGGCCGACGGAAACCCACGCCCTGCGGAGGACCTGCTTGTGGACCGGGCGGACACCCTTACCCTAACGGTGCCGGAAATGACGGCTTTGATCGGCGGGCTGCGCGTGCTTAACGCTAACAGCGGCAATGCACAGCATGGTGTCTTCACGGACAAAACGGACACGTTAAGCAACGACTTCTTCGTCAACCTTCTCGATCTGAAAACCCAATGGCGCGCTTCGTCTGACGGTGAAGGCATTTATGAAGGTGTAGATTCTGCAACCGGAGACGCGAAATGGTCGGCGACCACTGTCGATCTCGTTTTCGGGTCCAACGCAGAATTGCGGGCCGTTGCGGAAGTGTATGCCGTTAACGGTTCGCAGGGCGCTTTCGTCAAGGACTTCATCAACGCCTGGACGAAGGTCATGAACCTCGACCGGTTTAACCTGAGCTAAACTCACACCGGCCTCTCGGCAGTACCCATGGGTGTTGCCGATTGACCGGCGCGAAAGCACAGCTTGGCTGCTCAGAAGCCAAACCGTCTTCAGATGTCCCACTTCTTCCAGAGTGGGACATTTTTTTCGCCTGTCGCTTATTCGTGCGTTAAGCTCCGCAATGCGCCGGATGGCCGAGCACCACTGCGATAAGATAGAGGGGACCAATGCTGTCAAAAATACTTTTGTGGAGCGCGGCCGCCCTGTCATTCGCGGTGCTGATCGCTCACGAAGTAGCAGGCGCGCCGATGACACTGCCGCCGCTTTCCGCAACAGAGCTGCCGCCCGACATTGTATGGCTGCATCATTTTTCCTGGCATGTGGGCTCGGTTGCCATCGCGGCCATGATCGCCTTGTTTGTATATACCGCAGTGCGAGACGCCGATCCCTTCATGGCATTTGTTGCCAGCGCAATGAGTTTGGGCTTTGCCGGCTTGGGCGTAGGCCTTGCGCTGTGGGGTAACGAGGCCTTGTGGGGAACACCGGCGCCTTACGTATGGTGGCCCATCGCGATTCTCGGCGGTCTGGGGGCACTGACAGCCTCAAGGCCGCAATGAGCCAATCGACATCAAGCAGGCATGCCGGCCACGGGTGAGCGTAATCCGCTTATTCAAATTGCGAAGCGCTTCTTACTGCTCGAGAAAGCCAAACCGACTAGGAAGCAACTTTTGAGCGCGCGAGCCAGGAATCGCGCTTGCGATAGATGGTCGACGGGCTGATCTCCAACATGCGCGCAGCCCGTTGTATATTGCCCTCACATTGCGAAACGGCGGATTCGATCGCATCCCGTTCGGTCACCCAAAGCGGTTGTATCGCAGACATGCTTTCGCTCTCCTGGGCAACGTGCTGGCGTAATGCGTCACCGGTTGGCGCCAACGCCCACATAGAGTCGTCGCCCACATTTGGAAGCTGCCCGATTGCCTCAAGAACCATGTCGGTCGAGATATTCTCCTCATGCGTCAGCACCACCAGGCGGCGTATGAGGTTTTCCAGTTCGCGTACATTGCCGGGCCAGGCATACCCGTTAAGGGCATTGAGGGCCGCTTCATCGAACCGCCGTTCGCCTGCGCCTTCCTGTGCCGCTATCTTTCCAAGAAATGACTCCGCAAGAAGCCCGATGTCCTTCCCCCGCTCTCTCAAAGGCGGCAGCGCAAGAGGAATAACGTGAAGCCGGTAGAACAGATCTTCGCGGAAGCGTCCCGCCTTTACTTCGAAGGCAGGCGACCGGTTGGTTGCGCAGACAAACCGGATATCCGCCGTCCGTGCTTTGTCTTCACCAACGCGCCGATACTCTCCAAGCTGAATAAATCGCAAAAGCTTACTTTGGAGATCCAAATCCATCTCACAAATTTCATCCAAGAAAAGCGTGCCGCCATCGGCGGTCGCGGCGGCCCCAGCGCGATCCGCCGTTGCGCCGGTAAAGGCTCCTTTTATGTGTCCGAACAACTCGCTTTCCAAAAGGTCTTTTGGTAGAGCGCCGCAATTGAGAGCCACAAACGGTTTGGCCGATCTTTCGCTCTGTTCATGCAGAGCACGGGCCGCCAGTTCCTTCCCTGTGCCGCTTTCGCCGGTGATGAAGACCGAAGCCGCGCCGGGCGCCGCCGCTTCTATCGTCTTGTAAACCGCCTGCATGGCCAGCGAAGACCCGATCATTGTGCCGATACCGGCCGATCCGGCGGATTTTCTGAACGCATGTACGGTCCGGACCAAGCGATGTTTCTCTACCGCGTTGACAACGGTTGTCTGAAGCCGTTCGGCATCAAAAGGCTTGACGATGAAATCGCTGGCCCCAGCACGCATCGCGTCGATGGCCGTGGTCATGGAGCCGTTAGCCGTAATCACGACAACCGACACAAGCGCGTCCGGCGATTGCTGCCATTCTTGCAGAAGGTCTAGTCCGTTTCCGTCAGGGAGCTGAAGGTCCAGCAGCACGCAGTCCGGCTGCGATCTCTCAAACGCCGTCCGCGCTTGTGCAAGAGAGTCCGCGGCTAAGACCACATGACCTGCCTTTTCCAGCTGCGCGCGATACGTTCGCGCTAGACTGGGGCTGTCCTCGACCAGCAATATCTTTGCGGAGATGCTCACACTGTTCCTCCCCGTTGCCAATAGGCTTCATCTAATTGAACGCGGTCGATTTCATCCAGCGTCGCCGCGGCAATTCCGGAAACGCGCTGAAGGACGGTTTCGGCTTCAAGTCCGGCTTCATAGGCACGTTCCAATTCCGCCGCCACATGAGACAAGGCAACAGCCCCTACATTGGCCGACGCACTTTTCAGCGAATGCGCCTCACGGGCTGCTGCCGCCGGGGTCAGCCCGCCGCCTTCCAACACAGAAACGCGGTCGCGGCATTCTTGTTGAAAAATAGCCATGATCTCAGCACGGGTCGCCGGATCAAGATCTCGCCAACTTGACAAAAAGCGGTCAGAATCAAGTAAGCCCGGCGATTGTTCAGGTCGGCGCTGGCGATCATTTTCCAAATCAGCTCGCGGTTCCGAAACAAGCCAATGGGAAATCTTGGAAAGGAAAGATACTTTGTCGATCGGTTTCGTAATGAAGTCGCACATGCCGGCCTCAACGCACCGTTGATGGTCCTCTTTTCGAGCATGGGCCGTCATGGCAACAATCGGCATGTTAACCGCGCCGGACATTTTCTTGATCTTCTCGGCCGCTTCGATGCCGTCCATATAGGGCATCGAAACATCCATAAGAATTAAATCATAGCAGCGCGCCTGAGCCGCACTGATAGCCTCCACCCCGTTCGATACGTGATCGACGCGCACCCCCTTTTGACGCAGAAGCGCCATCGCCACATGGGCATTGGTCTGACTGTCTTCAGCCAAAAGAATGCGCCCACTGAGCGTCTCCGGTTCAGACACGTTGTCCATGTCGACAGCCGGCGGAATGGCGTGTCCCGTTTCAATCGGAAGGGTGAACCAAAACACACTACCTCTGCCCTCGCGGCTGTCGAACCCAATCTCGCCCCCCATCAAGGCGCAAAGACGCTTGGAAATCGCCAAGCCCAGTCCCGTGCCTCCATAACGCCGCCGGTAATCGGACTCCAATTGGACAAAGTCGCCGAAAAGACGGCTTGCCATGCCACTGGGAATGCCGATGCCGGTATCCTCTATCTCAAACCGCAACGCGGCCTTTTGCTCGCTGCCGAAAACACGGATCTGGACCGAACCCGACTCGGTAAATTTCACCGCGTTCGACACCAGATTCAACAAGATCTGCCTGAGACGCGTTGCATCGGAAAACACGTAGTGCGGCACACTTGAATCAATCGTGACAAGGACGGGAAGTTTCTTTTTCTGTGCGATCGGTTTGACGACATCGACCACACGATGCACGCATTCTCGCAAATCGAAATCTGTTTTCTCAAGATCCACATGACCTGACTCGATCTTTTCGAAATCCAAAAGATCGTTGACGAGAGCCAGCAAGCCTTCGGCCGCATTACGCGCAAGCTCCGTATGGGAATATTGGTCGGGATCAAAGTGCGTGTCGGCGAGAAGCCCAAGCCCACCATCACGCCGTTGAGCGGCGTGCGAATTTCGTGACTCATCGTCGCGAGAAACTTCGACTTTGCTTCGCTCGCCGCTTCGGCCTGTTCCTTGGCATTACGCAGCTCTTCTTCGGACGCCCGCAGCGCCTCTTGCTGAGCCTTCGCCTCGGTGATATCGCGCAGATAGGCCGTGAAATACCGTTTATTGTTGACGTCGAACGGTGTGATCGCCAACTCCACGGTGAGACGCGATCCATCGGCCCTTACCGCCGGAACCTCGACACGTTTCCGCAGCACATTTTGTTCGCCGGTCTTGAGGTAACGGTCGAGGCCGGCCAAATGCGCCCCGCGAAGATCTTGCGGGATTATCGTCTCGGCAAGAGGGCGTCCGATCACATCGGCCGCCGTGAAACCAAATGTCTTCTCCGCTGCAGGGTTGAACTCTCGAATGGTGCCATCGCTATCAATGGTCACCACACAGTCGAGAGCCGTTTCGGTAGCAGCTTGACGAAAGGCAATGTTTTCCTTGAGTTCCGCTTCGCGTTCAATCCGCTCCGTTATGTCCTGCACGATTCCGACACGCGTCACATGTCCATCGGGTCCCGGTGGCAGCGAAGCTTCCATTAGCCACAAATGCTGCGTACCCCCGTCTGCGGTGACCGCTCGAAATTCCAAGGAGAGCTCGGCACCCTCGTGGATACTGTCCCAGGTTCTCTGCGCAACCCGGTCACGGTCTTCCGGGTGAACCCGTTCCAGCAATTGTTCGTACGTCAGGCCGCCGGCTTGCGGATCCAAACTGGTCGCAATATTGAAAATACCCGGCGACATATGGGTCATCTGAAGGTCGGTTGTATCGAACACGAAATAACCGAGCTTTGCTAACTTCTCCGCGCGCGCGATAACCATATGCGCCCGCGCCAGGGCCGCTTCCCGTTCGCTTACATCGATTTCCTTGTATTCAATCAAGACAGTATAACCATCTTTCATCGGGCGGGTGCGATGAAAACCGCTTCCCGTCGCCATCGGCTGTTCGCAGGCATTGTTCCGTAAGACCAAGCGGTTGGCTGCATCGCGCACGACCACCGCATCCGGCAAGGCATCGACGGTATCTGCCTGTAAGTTCGCCCGGGCGGATTGTGCCAAGGTGTGTGTCGCTGCCGTCGCAATGGCCGTCAGATGGCATTTCTTTGCCGCGTCCGCGCTGGGCGCGGCGATAAATCCGTAGCGTTCGCCGCTGGCGGCAATCAACGGCGCCACATCGTCTTCCTGACCCTCATGCCATGCCTTGATGAGAGATTTTGTTACAGCGAGATCCGTGGTGCCTGCCGAAATGGTTTTGTCGTGCGATGCCAAATAGACGAAAGCGCCCGGGTCCCCTGTCAATACGGTGGCGACATCGGCACAAGCCTTCAACGCGCCCACAAGGTCTTCATCGAGCCGACTTTTAACTTGTTTCATTTGAGCTTTTCTCCGTTCCCCATGCGGAGCATGCACCGGACCAATCGCTACTATCGGCAACAGACCTTAAAAAAGGCTAGTGATTTGAGAGGCTTGGGGGAGTTGAACGGCGTTTATTGCGGCCTGTTGCGGAATACGGCCGTTGCGGAATGCAAGGGTGACTCTTGCACAATGCAATGGATCTTTTGGTTAACCGAATCCTAAGCCACGCAAACCGCGTCGTCCGTTAACAGTCGCGTTCTTGGTGCGAACCAGCCACACACGCCGATCTGCAGCAAGTCGGTAAACCACTCTGCAACGGGCGTTGCAAGGTGCAAGGCCTGGCACACAAGGCGTCCTACCCCACGATTTCGCGAAAGGTCAATTCGCTCAGTGACTTAAACGGCGCAGAGGCACATGGCGCCGATTTTGAACCCATGGAGCTGCATCATCCGATCATCTTTAGACGGATGATACCTTTCTTGAACTCTAACTATGGGAAGACAAAAATGAATAGTCTGAAACATACTGCTTCACTACTTGCCTTGGCTTTTGCGTTGAACGGCGCAACGGTTCAGGCAGCTCCTCTTGCAACTTCCGACAGCATCGATTTTGACGGTGATGTCGCCCTGTCCTGTTCCTTCTCTGCCGAGACCGACGGCTCTCTTACCGCGAGTACGGACAATCTGACGCTGAGCTCCAGCCTCAGCGGTGGTTCCACCGGTGCCGTTACGGTTCTGTCGAATGGCCCGGTCGATGTGACGTTCGAAGAAGCGAACTTCACCAATTCTCCGGCAGCCTATGCTGGCGGTGCCGCAACCGAATTGAACGTCGGTTCCGGTTTTGCCGTGGGTGATCAAACGGTCAATCTGGGTGCCGGAAGTACCACGATCGACATCGACGCCCGCGCAACGTCGAACACCATTTTCCCGAATGGCGCATATACGTTGAGCACGACCGCGACCTGCGCTGCGCTTCAAATCATCGCCTCTAATCAACGGGTCGAAGACGACGACGACTAATGTTAGGCGGCTAAAACCGCGCCACGCCCTTCGCGTGGCGCGGGCCACAATTCCCATCGCACTAAAGGAGACGTCGTGATGAAAAGACTTTTGCTCGCTTGTTTCGGTTTGCTCGCGGTGACACAGCATGCCAATGCCTTGTCGATTACACCGCTCGTAGACGAGGGCGCGACCTTCGTCGACAAGAAAGTCGTCATGGTCACCATTGCAAACGCATACCAATCACCCCTCGACATTGTGGTCGAACCGTTCGAGCCGGATCTCCGAACACCTGCCTTAGGTGTCAGGATCGGCACGACCAACCTTAATCTGGGCCCCAACGGGCGCCGGCGGGTGCGCGTCATATTCGATGTTCCCCACGATGAACGAGAAATTGCTGTTTGTGTACGTACGGAGATCGCAGACGATGAGATGGTCATACCTCGTGTGTGTGGGCGCTATTATGCTCGCCGGATTGGCACAGGCCCGCGCTGACGGCTTGAGCCTTCCTTATGCGCCGCAAGGTCCTGGCGGCCAAGACAGTATCGAAACGGCGGGCGGCACGCGGTGCCGCCAGTCCATGAACGGCAATGGTGCCTATATCGATATCGGGGCCGGAAGCGTTCGGGAGCGGATGGATTCGCGTAGTTCTAAGCGCGATGAAGGGTCACTTATCGGATATGGCCGCATTATCATTCCGCTTGGGAAACGGCCGGAGAGATTGAACTGCAAGCGCCTCTACGATTTCGAAATTGAGCGTTTGAAGATGGAGATCGAAATGCTCAAAATGGGTGGCCTGTAACGTGAGGCTATTACGCTACTCCGTGTACTGCAGAAAGCAGTGGCACGGTGGCTCGCCCAGCCTTGCCAAATGTCATTGCTCCCGGAACGCACGGCCCGCGCCGCTCACAATCGTATCCATTAAATACTCCAAGACCGTGCGCCGGCCCGCCTCGACAAAGACGACGGCTGGCATGCCCGGATAGAGGCTCACGCCGTCGAGCTTCCCATGCTTGTATAAGCATGGGGCGCCGAGTTCGCTCAAACATCGGGTCAAGAAATGTCCCTGGGAGTTCTCTCAAGGGGAAAAGAGGACAGTTTCAGTCAATATGAATTGACCTCGAACGTTGAGTACACGTGCTCCGATACAGGGTTCAACCATCTACGAATTCCAAGAAGTTTACTGGATCGAAAGCAAGCCGTACGGCTCCATAAACGACGAGCACGTTTTGGCCGGGACGCGTATCTGTTTGCGTCGCCCTGGATGCAGACGAGATCGAGATCGGAGAATGTCGCTCGGCTGCTCGGCTATTGTGGGTTTACTGTTCCCATGAAAACCGCCTCACCGGGTTGAACCAGGGCAAAGACGGAACACGGCCGCATCAGATCCAGATAGAGCAGGCCGGATCTTCGACGCCTCTCCTTTGCCGCATGCCTTAGACATCGAAGCGCACCTCTAGCGTTTCAGAAGCGCTGCTTCTTCCCCGACATTCTTCGGAACAATGTATCCATCTTGTGAATCAATCTTATCGAAGTTTGCCTCTATTTCTTCGGCCGTCGGTGCTCGCCCTTCTTGACCAAACCAGCCCGGGGCAACGCCAACAAAGATACGCGCAAAACTCCCTCCGCCTACGGAGTAAATGTTCTGAGTGGTACTGCACGCTTTGCTGGCAAGATACGTCACCATCGGCGTCACCTGTTCCGGTGGTAGCGCATCCATCAAGGCTCCCATCCCCTCAGTCATCCGCGTTTTTGCCCCCGGCGCAATCACATTGGACAAAATATTGGATTTGGCGCCCTCTACTCCGACAACGTTTGATAGTCCGACAAGCCCCATTTTTGCCGCTGCATAATTTGCTTGACCGAAGTTTCCAAACAATCCCGCTGCGGATGTTGTGAATACGAACCGACCATAGCCCTGCGCCTTCATGATCGGGAACGCCGCTTTCGTTGTATAGAAGCTGCCATTGAGATGCACAGCAACAACAGCATTGAACTGATCGGCGGTGATCTTAGCCAATGACGCATCGCGCAAGATGCCTGCATTGTTAATGAGCGCGTCAATTCTACCGAAATTCTCGACCGCCGCGTTGATCGCTGCTTGGCCGCCTTTCTCTGTGGAGATGTCACTGAATTCTGCGATTGCGTTGCCGCCCAATGCCCTTATTTCTTCCACAACCTTCTCCGCTTCCGCTTTTGATTCATCGGCGGCGGACCCTAGGTCGTTTACGACGACGTTGCCGCCGCGTTTAGCGATATCCAAAGCATATGTACGTCCCAGCCCCCTTCCGGCGCCGGTTATGACCACGGTACGATTCATAAAACTGATTCCACCCATCACCCAACTCCTCTTGGTCGTAGGCGCCTGCCTTCTGCCGGCCAATGGCTGCATACGACCTTCCAAATTTTCTCTAATTTAACTATTTAGTTGATTTTTTTGTCGCTGTCTTAGAATATTTCTTCAATTGTCTAATTGATTTTCTACACCTCGCATTGAAGCCATAAATCTGCAACGGTTTCGGCAGTTTTGGTTGTCTGCGCGACGGGGACGCGATCGGCATAGGCAAACAGGTGTGCATAACGGAGTGAGTTGGCGGTCGCATGGCAATACCAGTCGAAGAACTTCTTGATATCAAAATTGACTCTGCAGTTTTTGCTTCACTCGAAGGTGTTATTCCCGAACTGGTTCGCAGGGACCCCTACTCTTTTTTTGAGCATGAAAGGGAAAGATCAGGCGACATCATCGTCGTCTCGGATGGGGCAATAGCGGATGTGGAATTTCCTGTGTTCCGCTCTTCCGTCGGCAACAAAGTCTATGTGGCCTGTGGATTTGATACGGTTCGCCAAATCGTGTCAGATCAGTCTTCGTTTTATCAGGATTATGGCGCACATATGGACATCCTGATGGGCGAGAATCAACTGGCCGGCATGAATCCGCCTCTCCACGCTAAATACCGCGCTCTTGTTATGTCGGCCTTTGACACACAATCAATACGGAACATCACCGCCGAGCTTATCGAACCCATCGTTGACGGTCTTATTTCGAGAATAAGGCAGAGTGAGAAGACCGAACTGGTGCAAGACCTTGCTTGCCGACTGCCCGTTTTGTTGATCGGCCAAATTTTTAATTTGCCGATTGAAAAATATAATGATTTCGCCACAAATGCCGGCGCCTTGATGATGAATGCCTATGACTGGCCGGGCGCTGTCGCCGCTTCCAAGGCGTTGGGCGAGACCTTTGAGGAAATCATCGAGGAGAGAAGAAGAACGCCGGGGTCAGATTTGATCAGCGATCTCATACATGCGGAGATCGACGGTGAGAAGCTTCCGGATTCAGATATTGTTTCGACATGTCGTGCGGTCGTGCCTGCCGGTATAGAAACAACCGTCAAAGCACTCAGTACACTTATGGCCCTTATTTTGGATCAACCGGAAAAGGCGCAAATCGTCAGGCAGAACCTCAGCCTCATCCCAGCTGCGACCGACGAGCTACTGCGTTGGAATGGACCTGCTCAGCTTCTTCCTAAACGCACAGTCAAGGATGTGGAAATCGATGGAACCTCAATCCCGGCAGGATCCCACATTTATTGCTACATAGGACACGCCAACCGAGACCCAAGACACTGGGAACACTCAGAATCGTTTGACCCTGAGCGGAAACGAAGTCAGCACTTGGCTTTTTCTTTTGGGCCTCACTTCTGCGTTGGCAATCAATTGGCCCGCGCCGAAATTGAGGTCGTCTTCCGCAAAACTCTGGAAAAACTGCCAAATCTTCGCAGAGATCCGGAAGCTCCAGAGCACAGCGTTCAGGGCGTTGTGTTTCGGTCAGCAGATTTCGTGCATGGACTTGTTTAAGGGCGGCAAGGACGATGTCAGATAGCAAAATTCATCTCCAGTTCGAAGGTGATGTCGCCGTCATTACGATTGACGGTCCCGAGGTAAAAAATGCGCTAGGCCCTAACGCCGCTCGCAATCTATCCTCTGCCTTAGACCACGCCGGTGGCAAAGCTCGAGCCGTTCTGATTACGGGGGTCGGTGGAGCTTTTTGCTCTGGTGCCAATCTGCTATCGGAACCGGAACCACATTGGGTCGACGCAAATGGGAAGATGGATGCAGCGATTTCGATTCAAGAAATCTATAATCCGCTGACAAATAGATTCCGTGAGATGGAAATTCCGATCGTTTCGGCAGTCATCGGCCCAGCCGCGGGCTTCGGCTGCGGGCTTGCCCTGTTGGGAGACATTATCATCGCGGGGCAAAGTGCCTATTTCATGCAGGCGTTCTGTCATATTGGTTTGGTGCCCGACGGTAACTCAACCTATATCTTGCCGCGCCTTATTGGCAAAGCGCGCGCAATGGAAATGGCCCTTTTCGGGGAAAAAATCGATGCCGAGAAAGCGCTAGACTGGGGATTGGTGAATCGGGTCGTCGCTGACGAAGATGTATTACCCGTAGCGAAAGAATTTGCCGCGCGACTCGCTAAAGGGGCATACGCACTTGGTCAAACAAGGCGTCTGATCTGGGATAGTCTGGATGCTGATTGGTACGCCCAAGCTCAACATGAGTCCTTGACACAAAGAAAAGCCGCCTACAGCCAAGACTACACTGAAGGAACACGAGCTTTTAGAGAAAAACGCACGCCCAGTTTTAAGGGTATGTAGCCAAACCGGCATCTCTTACCGTATGCCGTATTATGCACAATAGTTCAGGCCCGAACGTGCGGCTTCTTCAACCAGATCAGCTGGCTTCCAAGCAGCTGTCAGAGCCCCCCCTTCGTTATCGGAACCTAGAAGTATAGACAGCACCAACTCTGTCGCGTTCGGCCGGCGACACCAGACATTTTCCCCAGTTTACTTTTTTCAACTATATAGTTAATTTATTAGGCCAAGACCAAATTGTCGATTAGCATCGTCAAAAAACGAATGACGCTGTCGATAGGAGTTTTTGATGTGTGAGAGCGAAATGAAGATTGGGATAACCGCGGTGCGCACGCTTGGTGCGCCTTTCTTCTCGGAAAAATCCGCATCGACTATTTCACCTCCCCCAACAAGGTCGACCGTACCAGTGAAACGATGAATGGCAATTTCTACAGAGAGGAATTCGATGCTTACGAGCGATGAAGCGCATCGAAAGATCGCCGGCCCCGGACAACCCTTTGAGCTTCAAACTGTTGAAATCAACGGCCGGACATTGCGGGTATACAAAAACGCCGCAGACAATCTAGGGGATATTTTTCAAGCGACAGATCGTTTCGGCGACAGGGCGGCGATTGTCTATGAAGACGAAAGGCTGACATTTGAAGACCTGAGAGGCCAGGTCGCGTCCCTCGCAAATTGGTTGATCGATGAAGGGGTAACAAAAGGCGACCGAATTGCGATTGCCATGCGGAACTATCCGGAATGGATTATCGCGTTTTGGGCGGGACAGATTGTCGGCGCGGCCGTCGTGGCCATCAATGCCTGGTGGACCCGCAAAGAAATCGAATTTGCCCTGAATGACTCGACTCCGAAGGTACTATTTGCAGATGGCGATCGCTGGAAGGTGATCACGACGGGCGGCGATCAATCCGACCTGCCGAAGACCGTGGTCACCCGGTTCGGCGATGGCTTGCCAAACACGGCATATGATTGGGCGTCAATTCTAAAGGCGAACAATGCACCGGAACTCCCACAAGTTGAGATCGAACCCGAAGACATTGCGACGATCTTATACACGTCGGGAACAACCGGCGCGCCCAAGGGCGCACTCGCAACGCATCGCTACCACACGACTTATGCCATGAGCACCATGTACTTCGGAGCGCGGGGTATGGCGATGGCCGGCGTCACCCCACCGGACAATGCGGCACCACCCGTCTCGCTACAGCCTTTTCCGTTCTTCCATATCGGTGGTCTGTCTCCGATCTATAACTCCGCGAATATCGGTTCAACGCTTGTTCTGATGCATAAGTGGAACGCGACCAAGGCCCTCAAGCTAATAGAAAGCGAAGGGGTCACCTTCATGTCGCTCGCACCGACCGTTCTTCGCAAGTTGGTCGAAGATGACGACGTTGCGTCGCACAACATTACCTCGGTACAGTCCATAGCGGTAGGATCAGCGCCCGTGCCGCCCGACCTGCTTCTGAAGGTAAAAGACAGGTTTGCCGACACAATTATCCCAACACAGGGCTACGGCCTTACTGAAACAGGTGGACTGAGCGCAATCTCGGGAAAAGAGTATCTAGAGCGGCCTGAAAGCGTTGGCAAACCACTGCCCGTATCCGACGTCAAGATTGTCGATGTAGAAACCGGCGAGACTCTTTCGCCGTACATTCATGGCGAAATTTGCGCGACCGGACCAAATCTTGTTCAGGGATACTGGAACAATAAGGCGGCGACAGAACAGTCTTTCGACAAGGACGGTTGGTTTCATACAGGCGATATCGGATATCTGGATACGGACGGATACATCTATATTGTCGATCGGCTTAAAGATGTCATCATCCGTGGCGGAGAGAATGTCTACTCGGCTGAGGTTGAGGCTGTCCTTTTTGAGCATCCGGCCGTCGAGGATGTCGCGGTTATTGGCCTACCTCATGACAACTTGGGTGAGGAAGTGGCAGCGATCGTCAAAACCAAGATAAATCAGCCGATCGAGGAAGAGGAACTGAAGTCTTTCGTCGGCAAAAGCCTTGCATATTTCAAGGTACCGGAGCGCTTCTTTTTCCGAACGGAGGAGATGCCGCGCAATGCAACCGGAAAAATCCTCAAGAAAGAATTGAAGTCAGAGTTCGCAAGCGCAACTCAAACTAACTCCTCATGAGCATCAACACCGCGCACTAAACGAATCGGACAACAAAAGCATCAGGCACTTTGGCGCGGCCGCAATTGCGATTTCGACATTACGTTAGCGGAACGAATGGTGGTGGATGGAGTCTGCCGCGAAAGTGATGCACGAAGACCTTTATCAAAAGCCATAGTCTTTTTCGATATTCAAAGCCCCGGTGAGAAGCAACGGACCAAAGAAACACTTACAAACCGTATACTGACTATCCCCTTATCTATCGATTCCGCTCTTTTAGGACACAGCAAAAGGGCGAGAAGTCGTTGAGAGGCAGTGCTATCGCCTGAACTTCTTCGGTCTTGGTCATAAGCCGCCTGTCACCTTGATCCCTAGTTTTGAAAACAGCCTCCGAAGGACCCCTTCAACTATAGAGAGATTGTCACGCGCGTATTGACTTTTATACATGATTGTCAGAACTTGGATCGGATGCAATCCACCCAAAAGTCTCCAGGCTCTCTTCGTTTCAAACAATAGCCGGCGACAAGGTCTACTTGGACTAGGGCATAAGACAAAGAAACAGCATGGTTCAGTCCAATAAAACAGCCTGGTATGCCCTGTGTGTCCTCTCCCTCGCCTATATTCTGTCATACCTCGACCGCATCATCATCAACCTACTTGTTGAACCCATTAAGCGAGACCTCAGTCTAAGCGACACCCAATTCGGTATGCTCCAAGGCCTCGCCTTCGGACTGTTCTACACGCTGATGGCATTGCCGTTGGGTCGTATGGCGGATTTGTACAGCCGACGAAGCATTATCGCTGCAGGAACCGCCGTTTTCAGCCTGTTCACATTTTTGTCCGGTATGGCGCAGAGTTTCTGGCAGCTGTTTGTCGCGCGGGTTGGTGTAGGCGCCGGGGAAGCGAGCCTCACCCCGGCCGCGCACTCGATTATTAGCGACAGCTCCCCCCCCCCCCGAAGAGCTTGGCCGCGCCATGAGCATATTCACCATGAGCGCCTTCGTCGGCATCGGACTCGCCTATGTGTTCGGCGGCAGCGTCGTCGGGTGGATTGCCAGCGTCGAAGCTTTTTCGTTGCCTTTACTGGGTGAGGTAAAGTCGTGGCAACTGGCTTTCTTTTGTGTCGCCCTTCCCGGCCTGATTATCGTGCCGCTGCTCTACACATTTCCGGAACCCAAGCGGCGCAGCAGCATCAAGACCGGCGCATCGTCCCAGCAAGTCAAAATCTCCGAAGCCGTTGGACATGTTTGGCGTTGGCGCCAAGCGCTCTGGCCTCTTTTCGCCGGTTTCAGCATGATCACGCTTTCCGGCTATGCGTCGGCAGTATGGACACCCGCATTCTTTATTAGAACCTATTCCTGGAGCGCTGCCGAAATCGGTGTTTTGTACGGCTCCATCTATCTTCTTTTTGGCCCGGCCGGTGCTTTTTTTGGCGGTTGGATGTCGGACCGCCTGACCGCAAAAGGAGTCAAAGATGCACCGCTTCGGGTCGCCGCCTACGGATATGTGGGCGCCGGTCTTTTCGGCGGTCTCGCGCCTCTAATGCCGAGCGGCGAACTGGCTCTGCTTGTTTTTGCGCCCGCGGTTTTCCTCTCAACATTACCCTATCCTTTGGCCGGTACGGCCCTTCAACTCATCGCACCGGCTGCGTTGAAGGCGCAGCTTGCCGCCGTTTATATGCTGGTCATTAACGTAGTCGGGCTGGGATTGGGGCCCATGGTTGTCGGCCTGATGACGGACTACATCTTCCAGGCTGAAGACCAAATTCGCTACTCATTGGCCTTGGTCAACGCGATCTGCGCACCGCTGGCCTTTCTCTTCCTGGTTCTTGGTTTCAAGCCATACCACAATTTGAGAGAGCGTTAATCGACCGAAAATTCGAGGAGAAATCATGAGCGGCAAACTGACGAACAAAACAGCCCTTGTCACCGGTGGCAGCGGAGGGATCGGCGCCGCAATCTGCGAATTGTTCGTTTCCGAAGGCGCCAAAGTGATGATCGCCGACATTGCCAACGAGGCGGGCCACCACCTTGCCGATCGCCTAGGACCGATGGCTGAATTCGTCCCCCTCGACGTCACTCAGCCGGCGGCATGGACGGATATATCCGACCGTTTCGATAATGACGATGCGCCGCTTCATTGCCTGATCAACAATGCAGGTATTTCCGGCCTAAGGAACATCGAAGATGCTGACTTCGAATGGTGGCAACGCTTCCTGTCCGTCAACGCGGACAGTGTTTTCTTGGGTATACACACCCTATTGCCTGCATTACGCAGAGGGGAGGTTTCGTCAATTGTCAATATCGGGTCGACACTTGCTTTGAAAGCCAACGGCGAGTTACCCGCCTACTGTGCCAGCAAGGCCGCCGTCCGCCATCTAACGAAATCCGTTGCGCTCTACTGTGCCCATCGCGGCGATAACATTCGCTGCAATGCCGTGCACCCCGGATCGACGATGACGGACATGATGAAGAAGAATCTTGGAACGGATGAGCAAGCTCAGAAAGCGGCAATGTCGGCACGGTTTGCGGTGCATCCATTTTCAAAAGCGCTGGGAAGAATCGCCGCGCCTCAAGACATTGCCCGTGCCGTGCTGTTCCTGGCCAGCGACGATTCAGCCTTTATCACCGGCGTCGATCTTCCTGTCGATGGTGGTGCCACGTTATAATCAGAATTGCACTCTTTTCGTCTGACCGCCGTCCACCACCAAATTGGCACCCGTCACCCAACTTGCAGCGGGGCTGAGCAAGAACGCCACAACTCTCGCAACTTCCTCCGGCGTTCCATAACGGCCGAGCGCCATTGTTTCCAAAACCTGATTGAAGAGACCGGGCATATTCTCCTCAATGCGATGCCAAGATCCCCCCTCGAAGTAGATCGAGCCCGGCGACACGATATTGACCCGAACGCCCTTAGGGCCGAGTTGCTGGGCCAGTTGCTCTCCATAAGTAATAAGTGCGGCTTTCATGGCATTGTAAGCCTGCGGCATCAGAAATGTCTCCACCGCCGCGGTCGACGAAAGCAACACGATGGCGCCTTTTGACTGCTCTAGATACGATCCAAGTACTTCCACACCTCGCACGGCACCTAGTATGTCCGCCTCTAGATTCGCACGCCAATGATCATCGGTTGCGCCGCCGCCACCGGCTGACACGTTTGGCACAAACATGTCGCAACCGCCAAGACTGTCGGCCGCGTCTTTGAGCCAGGCGCGATAAGCATCAGCCTCCGAAACGTCAACGGACGCTCCGAAAACCTTCACACCCTTCGCCTCAATCTCCTTCACCGCCGCGGCTACTTCTTCTGGATTGCGGGCACACAGCGCAACATTCGCACCTTCATCCGCAAGAAGATCTACGATACGCCTGCCGATCTCTTTCGTTGAGCCCGTGACGATAGCGTTCTTGTTTCTGATTCCCAGATCCATGATGATGTTCTCTCTAAAGACGATTGGTTGAATGATTTGTTGGACTAATCCAAAATCGGTAGGGTTTCTGCATTTTCTTCAAGGGGAACACGTAACGTATTCAGCGTTACCGCCACCGAGATAAACTGGTTGATGACAAATATCAGGTCGATCAACTGATCATTTTCAAACTCGGATGAAAGCGTTTTCCATGTGTCATCCGCGATACCCCAGCTTTCTTGGATTTCGTCGGTCGCACAAATGACGGCTCTCTCAATATCGTTCCAATGGACGTCCTGAGAACCGCGTGCAATGGAAATCAAATCTTCTTCCGTGAATCCTAGCGATCGCGCAAAGCCTGCATGCATGCTCCATTCATAATCGCTTCGACAATTCCAAGCGACGCGCAAAATCGCAATCTCTCGCTCGCGCGCGGGCATTTTATTGTCCAGCAGAATGTGTTGCGCGTAGGGCATCCACTTGAGAAGCGTTTCGGGATTGTGCGCGAGGCGACGATGCAAATTATACCGCCATCTCGCGAGTTCTTCAGCAAACTCCGGCGGCATCTGATCGTCAGAAAGCGGAGGTATGCGGGCTGGTAGCTCCGGCATGATGTTTAGATCCCTTTATTGCATTGTCGTATAGCCGTCGTAATTCACGACGAACTCAATCGCACTGCCCACTC
>JANQMY010000131.1 GCA_028279895.1 Alphaproteobacteria bacterium | reverse complement strand
GACCATTGCGGTCCGACCCTCGGCGCGCCGCCGTGGCGTGGGAAAAGGTCTGATGACGGCGCTTTGCGGCAAGGCCCGCGCCCGGAAATTGCGGATTTTTTTAGAAGTCGACAAAAACAATCTTGCGGCGTGCAAATTGTATGACGATTTGGGCTTCACGAATGTGGGTCGAAGGCCAAATTACTATAGGAATGTGGACGGCGAATTGTCGGATGCGATCATCATGGCGTGGTCGCCCTGATGGCCGACCGCATTTGTAGGCGTAGCTGCCGACCCTGTATTTGTGGCAGTTTTCTTGGATTCACACTATGATTCGCCGGACCGGTCGATCACCCTGTCCCCAGCCGAAGGATACCGGATATGGAAGGAATAGAAGCACGTTGCGCCAAACAAGGAATGCGTATGACCGAGCAAAGGCGGGTCATTGCCCGGGTGCTAGAGAGCGCGGACGACCATCCCGATGTGGAGGAACTCTACCGGCGCGCCGCGGACGTCGACCCGAACATTTCCATCGCGACCGTTTACCGAACCGTCCGGCTGTTCGAGGAAGCCGGCATTCTGGAGCGCCACGATTTCCGGGATGGCAGATCCCGTTATGAACAGGTATCTGACGACCATCACGATCATCTGATCGATTTACAATCCGGTAAGGTTGTGGAATTTACCAATGAGGCCATTGAGGAGCTTCAAAAAGAAGTTGCTCGCCGCCTCGGCTATAAGCTGGTAGACCACCGGCTGGAACTTTATGGTGTGCCAATTGACGAGCCGGGGTCCAACGACGGCACGCAATAGCGCGATATCGCCGCGCATAGGGTAGGAGCAACGGGCGCAACCGGTCTGCGCCGCGCTCGGTTTCTGGAGGATAGGTCATGAAGCAAGTGCGTGGCGCCTGCCTTTTGGCGGGGTTCCTGCTGCTTACCGTGACGCTGATCCCCGTGCAGTGGACGGCCCTTCGGGTAAGAAAGTCGTGGGGCGCCCGCGTGCCGCGGTTCTATCATGCGCTGGTGTGCCGGTTGATCGGCACGCGCGTCCAGGTAAGCGGGACGCCATTGGTACAGGATGGCCCGGTTCTTTTGGCGGCCAATCATACCTCATGGCTCGACATTCCGATCCTGTCCAGTGTGCTGCCCTGTTCCTTCGTGGCCAAGAGCGAGGTGGGATCCTGGCCGTTTTTCGGCACTTTGGCCCGGCTGCAGCGCACCGTTTTTGTGGAGCGCAAGCGCCGCCACCAAACCGCGGAGCATCGGGACCGTATTCACGAACGCTTGTCGGAAGGCGATACGCTGGTTCTCTTTCCGGAAGGCACATCGGGAGACGGCAACCGTGCCCTCCCGTTTAACAGTGCGCTTATGAGCGTGGCACAGCGCGATGTGCGCAACGGCCTCGGGTCGACCAAGGTTCAAGTCCAGCCTGTCTCGGTCGCCTATACGCGGCTGCATGGCCTGCCCATGGGGCGCTTCTACCGTCCTCTTTTTGCCTGGTACGGCGATATGGATCTGGTGCCTCATCTTTGGGAGGCGTTCTGCATCGGGCCGATCGATGTGCAGATTCGCTATCACGAGCCGGTCACGATCGACCAGTTTCAGTCGCGCAAAGATCTGACGGCGCACTGTCAGAGCGTGGTGCATGAAGGGGTGGCCGCCATGCTGGCCGGCCGCACACCCTGGCGCGACGGACACGAACAGCTCAGCGAAGAAGCGGAGGCCGAGCAAGCTGTGGCCGCTGCCGTGCAATAGCAGGCCCTGCCTTGCAAGTGACCGCAATTTGACACATATCTACGCGAAATGGGGACGCTACGGCCCGGCGCAGGCACGGGTGAGCGTCCGCGAAGTGGACCAGGCTTGGTGAATAAGAAGCTTTTTATCAAAACCTATGGCTGTCAGATGAACGTCTACGATTCCGAGCGGATGACGGACGTGCTGGCGCCCATTGGCTATGCCCCGGCGGACCAGCCCGACGGCGCAGACCTGGTGATCCTCAACACTTGCCATATCCGAGAGAAAGCGGCGGAAAAGGTGTATTCCGAACTGGGCCGCATTCGTCCGCTTAAAGAACAAAAATCGGCTGAAGGTGGGCGCATGCTGGTTGCCGTGGCGGGCTGTGTGGCGCAAGCGGAAGGCGCTGAAATCATGCGGCGTGCGCCGGTCGTCGATATGGTGTTCGGACCGCAAACCTATCATCGCCTGCCCGAACTTGTCGCGCGCGCCGTGCGGGAAGGCGGTGGTGTTCTTGATACGGACTTTCCGGTTGAGGACAAGTTCGATCACCTGCCGGCCTCCAAAGGCAAGAAGGGCGTCACCGCGTTCCTCACCATTCAGGAAGGTTGCGATAAATTCTGTGCGTTCTGCGTCGTGCCCTATACGCGTGGCGCCGAATTTTCGCGCGATGTCGCGTCGATCGCGCAAGAGGCGCGGGCGCTGGTGGCGCAAGGCGTGCGGGAAATCACTTTGCTTGGCCAGAACGTCAATGCCTATCGAGGGGCGGGGCCGGACGGTCATGATTGGTCTTTGGCCCGGCTGCTGACCCATCTGACCGATGTGACCGGCCTTGAACGGTTGCGCTATACCACCAGCCACCCCCGCGATATGACCGACGATTTGATTGCCGCCCACCGGGATCTGCCGCAGCTCATGCCCTATCTGCATTTGCCGGTGCAATCCGGCTCTGACCGCATATTGGCCGCCATGAACCGCGGTCATACCGCCGACGATTATCGGCGTCTGGTCGATAAAATTCGGGAGGCGCGGCCGGATATTGCCATGTCGTCGGATTTCATCGTCGGCTTTCCGGGCGAAACCGACCGGGATTTCGAGGAAACGCTGCGCCTGGTGCGCGATGTAACCTATTCGCAAGCCTTTTCCTTCAAATATAGCGTGCGTCCGGGGACGCCCGGCGCGGCGTTGCCGCAACAGGTCGACGAGCAGGTCAAGTCGG
>JANQMY010000125.1 GCA_028279895.1 Alphaproteobacteria bacterium | reverse complement strand
TTTTCTAATCACGGATTCTCTTTTGGTGTTTTGGGGATCCGTCTTTCCGCGGGCGAGTCGCGGCGCCCCGAAACATCCATCTCCCGCCCTCGAAAATCTGGAAGTGCTTTCTCATATTGTCGATTTTATGACGAGAGATATGGAAAAAAATTTGACATTTCATAGCATTAAACATATACACGAATTAGAAAGTGCTTTCAATAACTTCCGAAGGGGCCGAATGTGACAGCTTGAACAGGGATATTTTGGGCCTCATTGCGGCCTGAAGTCTGTTTCGGCGCCGCATGGGAATCCAAGGAGGGCCGCTTTCGGGGTGGGGTTGTTGACAGACTTTGGTTGGCTTGCTTGCTCGCCTCTCTTCGAAAAAGAACTTCATTAAGACGGGCATAGAGGCGGCGAGATCCCATTCATTTTCGAAAATTCAACGTCGAGAGAGGAGACCATAAATGGAGGGAAAATTTTACACAGGGGTCGTTTGTTTTGTTGCCGCGACCGCAATTTCGGTGATGTCGGCTACCAGCGCCGCTGCGGCGGACGACAAAGAGTATCCCAATCGCACGCTGACCATCATCACCGGTTCGGGGTCCGGCGGCGGCACAGATATCTTTGCAAGAACCATCGCGCTGCCCATGCGGCGAGCATTTAAGCAAGACATTATTGTGAAGAACGTGCCGGGCGCTGCTGGCGCTATCGGCATGGCAGCCGTCGCTGAGTTACCCGCAGACGGGTACACGATCCTGGCCCTCGGCACCGACATGATGGTGACTGACGCGTTCAAGAGATCACAGTACTCCAGGAACGATTTTATCCCTATCGCGCGAGTCCAACAGGACCAAAGCATGCTCTGGGTCAAAACGGACGGCCCCTTCAAGAGCATCCAGGATGTGATCGAGCACGCGAAGAACAACCCCGGGAAGCAGAAATGGGGGATCACCCAGCCGGCGGGTTTCGACGAGGTTCTGGTAAGCAAGTTCGCCATGGAAGCCGGCTTCCAAATGACCACGGTACCCTTCAACAATGCTCCAGAAACCCACGCCGCGCTTCTCGGCGGCCATGTCGACGTGGCTCATGAAGAACCGGGGGCCATCATTGGCTTGTACGAAGCTGGAAAAATCCGGCCGCTCGTCGTGATGTCCGAGAAAAGGCTGCCGAAGTTCAAGGATGTCCCGACCGCCGTCGAGTTGGGCTATGATGTGACCATCGGGGTATGGCGCGCCCTGTTCTTCAAGAAGGGCGTGGATCCCAAGATGGTCGAGGTCATGGAAGAGGCGGTCAAGAAGGCGATGGGCAATTCCGTCTATCAGGCTGTGGCCGAAAAGCGGCTGCTCGATCAGCGGGACGGTTTCCTCGGAAGCGAGGACTTCAAAGTGTTCCTCGATAAAGAGGCCGAACTCTACAGGACCATTTTGAAACAGCTGGGCCATATCAAGTAGATGGTGCCGTAACCGAGTTCATGTTCTTTTGCCGGGTCGCCTCGGCGACCCGGCAAAAGGATGCTCGGTTCCTTCCGTGGATGGATGTCCCTTCATGCCCAAGACGGAACGGTTTCTCGGCGCGGCGTTGCTGGCCCTCTCGATTTTTTTGATCGTGATCGCCCAAGAAATGCCGCAGGAGTTCGTTTACAAGCAGATCGGGCCGGGCTTGTGGCCGACTAGTCTTGCTGTCGTTCTTGCCTTCTGCGGAGTTGCTTTGTTTTTCGACGGAATCCAGGTGGTAAAAAGGGATGAATCTCCAGCATTACTGAAAAATACGGAATATAACACGGAAGAAAAAAAGGAAAAAAATATTAAAAATGCAGTTAATGAAACTGTAATATTAGGAGTCAATCTAGCTCATATCAAAGTTATATTAATTTTCATTCTATCTTGTGGGTTGGTATTCTTCGCGAAACGGATCGGATTCATGCCGTCAGTCAGTATATTTATGTTTCTCACAATGATTACGCTCGGATATAGGCCCTATTTGAAGGCAGTCCTGATAGCGGTTCTGTTGACCTTTGGCATCGTTTTCGCTTTCAGCACCCTGATGGGGGTTCCTCTTCCGGAAGGAACCGGCGTCTTCAGGGATATAAATTCGATGGTCTTTCAGCTCTGAGTTTCCCGAAAATTAAAAAAAGCCAATCCGATGGAAAACATCATTCTGGGACTTAACCTGCTGCTAGAGCCCTTCAACTTCATGATGGTGCTGGCGGGTTCGGTAGCGGGCATCATCATTGGTGCCATTCCTGGGCTTACGGGTCCGATGGCAATGGCTATGTTGATTCCTTTGACCTATGGGATGGAGTCGGTCCCGGCGTTCATCGTTCTCGTGGCAATCTACTGCGGCTCTGTATTCGGTGGCGCGATCAGTGCCATTCTCATCAATACTCCTGGAGACGGTGGCGCCGCAGCGACGACCTTTGACGGCTACCCCATGTCCCAGCGAGGATTGGCGGGAAAGGCGCTGGGCACTTCCATGATGTGCTCTTCCATGGGCGGCATGTTCAGTGTCGTGGCCTTGATCTTGCTCGCGCCGCAACTCGCCGATGTCGCGTTGGAGTTCGGCCCCGCCGAATACTTCGCGCTCGGCGTCTTGGGTCTGAGCATGGTGGCGAGCCTCGGAACCAAATCGCAGTTGAGGGCCCTGATTGCCGTTGTGCTGGGCCTTTTGATCGCCGTGGTCGGGTTGGACCAGATCACGGGGAGTGAGCGCTACACGTTCGGCGTTACCTATTTTTTGGATGGCGTGCCCTTCATGCCTTTGATTATCGGTCTTTTCGGCATCTCGGAAGTGTTGAGCCGGGTCGGGGGTATCCAGTCGGAAAAGGAGGTCAAGGTCAAGGCATCCGCGGTATTGCCGTCCTTCATTGAGTTGTTTCGAATCCGGTGGACGATTGCCAAATCGGCCTTGATTGGAACATTTGTCGGAATTCTCCCGGGGGCCGGCGCCACGACCGCGGCGTTCATGGGCTATGCCGAAGCCGCCCGCGCCTCGAAGCACCCTGAGAAATTCGGAACCGGGATCATGGAAGGCGTGGCCGCCCCCGAAACCGCCAATAATGCGGCGACCGGGGGCGCGATGGTCCCCCTGTTGGCTTTGGGCATTCCCGGAAGTGGGGCGGCTGCCATCCTCGTGGGCGCCTTCCTGCTACACGGTTTAACCCCCGGCCCCATGTTCTTCATTCAACAACAGCCCTTGGTCTATGGCATTTTCGCGGCAATGTTCGTCGCCAACATTCTTATCGTCGTCACGGGCTTTGCCTGCATCCGGCTTTTCGTCAAGGCACTGCAGATTCCCTATTCGATCTTCGGGCCGGTGGTTATCGCTCTGGCGTTTTCCGGCGTTTACTCCGCGAGAAACAGCCTGATGGATGCATGGGTGATGTTGGGGGCGGGGTTCCTCGGCTACGCGATGAAGAAGTTCAAAATTCCTTTGGCCCCTCTGATCCTCGGCGTCGTACTTGGGCCTATCATGGAATCCTCGTTTCGCCGGGCATGGCTGATCTCGGACGGCCAATTGTACGGAGTCATAACGCCGCCGATCGCGATGAGCCTTCTCATGCTCGCAACATTGATCATGTTGTCTCCCATGTTGAGAGTGCTGATTTCCAAATTTCAGGCTTCTAGATCATGACAAAAATTAATATTAACTCTTTATTGTTTATGTAAATACCTCATGAATTAAGATAAAATGGAACGAAATATGAAACCAGTATTAGGAATTTTGCTCGGCGAGGCGACGGGTATTGGACCGGAAATCGTTGCGAAACTGTGCAACTCACGGAAGATGAAGGGGTATTGCCGCCCTATTTTGATCGGCGATCTTAGAGTCATGAAGATGGGGCAGGAAATTGCCGGCGTGAGTTACCCGGTTCCGGCCATCGATCGTGTCTCGGAAGCTGATTGGGAAGGTGACATTCCCATTCTTGACCAGAGGAATCTCTCTACCGACGATTTCGAGCTCGGAGAGATCGGCGCGGTCTCGGGAAAAGTCACCGGCGACATGTTGGGAACGGCTCTCGACCTCTGCAAGAACGGCGATCTCGATGGCTTTGTTTTCGCGCCCCTCAACAAAGCTGCGCTCATGCGCGGGGGCTACGATTTCGAGGACGAAAACAAGTATTTCGCCAACTACCTGAAATGGGAAGAGAATTACGGCGAAATGAACGTCGTGGAAAATCTGTGGACATCTCGGGTAACGGGGCATATTCCCATTAAAAAAGTTGCGGATTCTATTAGTACAGAAGGCGTGCTGACTGCGATTCAATTGGCCAACAAAACGCTAAAACAGGCAGGATACGACAACCCGAAGATTGCGGTATCCGCGTTGAATCCCCACTGCGGTGAAGACGGTATGTGCGGAACCGAGGAAATTGACATCATCGCGCCGGCGGTGGAACGCGCGAAGCAGGGCGGGGCGAATGTGGTCGGACCGTTCTCGGCGGACACGCTTTTCATCAAGGCCTTGAAGGGCGAATACGACGCAGTCACCGTGATGTATCATGACCAGGGGCAGATCGCCCTTAAGCTGCAGAGTTTCGAGAACGCCATTACCGTATCTGCGGGATTTCCTTATCCGATTACCACGCCCGCCCACGGTACGGCCTTCGATATCGTGGGCAAGGGAATCGCCAAAACCAGCGCTACAGAGCGAGCCATCGCCGTTTGTTCGAGGATGGCGTCTAACGGATAGCGAGAGCTCTCTCGTAACTGCTGATTGTCGGCAAGCGATTCAACCGAGCTTCACAAGGTTTGAGCCTGAGAGCCCGTTTGAAAATGAACAGGCTGTTTGGAGATATGGGTGGTTTCGTGGTTCATGTGTGGACGGCCTCCTTGAGCAGGGATTTTGACGGCGCTCTGACGATCCGGTCAGGTTCATTCCCGTTTCTGGTCTGTCGCGTGCGGCACGGATCGGACCGCTGGCCATGATGGTGTTGGTGGACCGGGTCCTCATCAAGCTGTCGCGCCCGCGGCACGATCCATCAGGCGCCGGCTCCCGAGCGGCTCATCGCCAAAGGGTTTGGCCAAGCCGGGGCTGATCGCCCAGGTGCTGGTCAGCAAATGCAGCGACCATACGTTGCTTTATCGGCAGACTTGGAGCTTTTCAGGATTGATCCCAATCATGTGAAAAGCTCCAACATATTGATTTTAAGCAAATACGTCGTCGCGGATTGACTCAATCCGCTCGGGATTTGCTCTAGATCTTCGCTCGAAAAGGAGCCCGGATCGCCGAGCTCTATGCCGTCGAAAAATGTATCCGCAGCC
>JANQMY010000422.1 GCA_028279895.1 Alphaproteobacteria bacterium | reverse complement strand
TCTCCGGCGAAGAAATCACCGGCATGGGCGCGGCATCCGCAAGTCCGCGCCGCGAGGGCCGGATAACGGAAGTGAACGATTCGCCCCCGTCATAGGAATAGGTCACCGCACCGCCAAGCCCCGCAATCACGATGGTCCCGTCCGGCAAGGCCGTCGCGCCGCCAAGGGACTGGTTGGTGTCGCTATCGATCTCGTACCAGCTTTCCCCAAGATCGTCCGAGCGCCAGACATTGCCGCGCATACCGAACACGAGGACGCTGCCGTTGAGGCTGATACCGCCCCAGAACGAACCCTCATAAGGGGTTTGCAGTTCGTCATACGTGACCCCGCCATCAAGCGAGCGATAGACGACGCCAAACTCGGCGGCGACAAAAATGCTGCCGTCCGGGCCGGTGAAGGCCCCGTTCAAATGGTACTGCTCAGGAAAGTAGTAAGGGTCGTCGGAAACCTCGGGCACCACCAGTTCCCGCTCCTGCCATGTCACCCCGCCGTCAAAGGTTTCCAGCGCCTGGCTGAACGCGCCCAGCGCAAGGGCATGGCTTTCGTCAAAGACGTAAAGCGTGAGTAGGGTGCGGTCGGTGGGCACGTCGCCCGTAAGGGGATCGATCTCCCCTTCGAGCACAGGATCGATATATTGCCGCTGCCACGTGGTGCCGCCGTCGGAGGTGCGAAGAATAATCGCATCGTGGCCCACCGCCCAGCCGACTTGCTCATTGGCAAACCCGACAGCGGTCAAGGTAATGCGTGTGGGAACGTTTTCGGCTTGCGCCCAGCTTTCACCCTGATCGTCGGAGTAAAGAATATGCCCGTACTCACCCACGGCGACCAGCCGGCCGCCGGTCTCAGTGATGTCGAGCAACAGGGCTTCGGTGGCAAGCTCAGATGGGATGGCGTACTCAATTGGATGGTTGGCTTGGTTGTCGGCCAAGGCCGATGACGATGACGCGGCCATTGCTAACGCCGCCAAAAGCCCAAGTGCATTTATGCCTTTAATCATGTGCTCTTCCGTCTCACCCGCCGAAGCGCCCTTACACCGCTCACGCTTTGGAATTCTAACCTATTCCCCTTGCCGCAAACAGGCAGGAAATACCCGCCATCGCGGTTAATGAAGGGCCACTTGCATGTGGGTCACTCTGGCCCAAAAAGAAACCGGGCCCCGCCGGTAGTGGCAGGGCCCGGCTCCAAACTGGTTCGCCGAAGCGGGTGGCGCGCGGCTTAGCGCGTGCCGAGGCGGCGGATCACCGCCGGCGTGTACCGCTCGGGCGTCAGCTCCTCGGCGAAGTAATCCACCGGGGGCTCTTCGTTGCGAAGCGCCAGCGCCAGATACCGGCCGTTTTGCAGGTCATAGACGAACTCGCCGCCCGAACCGCAAAGCGGCACGTGATAGTACTGAAGCGTATGCAGTTCCTGCACCCGCCACAGCTCACCACGGCTGTCGTAAAGCTCCGAAAGCGCAAGCCCATGGCTGTCTTCGCCAAAGTGCTTCACCCGGCGGCTATAGACATGGCGCGTATCGGCACGCAGCGTCGCTTCCACCGTCCACACGCGATGCAGCTCGTAGCGCACATGGTCCTGGTTGAGGTGACCCGGCTGGATCAGCTCGTCATAGGACACGGCCTGAGCGTCATAGGTGTTCATCGCGATGTATTCTTCGGACTTGCCGACCATGCGCCAGTCGAACCGGTCAGGCGCGCCGTTATATCCATCGAACGAATCCGACGTGGAAAGGCCGTCCGAGTTGGTACCCGGGTTGTCATAAGCGATGTTCGGCGCACGGCGCACGCGGCGCGTGCCCGGGCTGTACTGCCAGGCTTGCCGCGGCTGGATTTGCGCGTTCATCGCCTCGTGCACCAGGATCACGCTTCCCGCCGCACGCGCCGGGGCGATGGTGTTGGCGATGTAGTAGATCGAGATGTTGTTGAGATCCTCGGCGCGCTGGGCGTCGGGGCTCGACCACATCAAGATCGCCTCGTCCTGCACCGTCAGCATGGTGTAGGCACCGCCCGGGGTCACCGGAGCCGCCGCAAACTGGCGCGTCAAGGCGTAAGAGCGATAACGCAAGGTGTGGTTCCAAACCTGCTCAAGCCCCGCAGAGGGGATCGTGAACGGGGCGCCCATGATGCCTTCGGAAACACCGTTGCCTCCTTCGGCCAACTGGCTCACCCGCGCGTTCCGCGCATTGGCCTCATAGACGAAGTCGGGATAGGCGCAAGTACGGCGCGTCTGATAGACGTTCATTTCAAACGAGTCAGGATAACGCTGCATCAGTGCCTGATAGCCAGGCATGAGATTATCCGCATACTGGCCCATGTTCGAGGCATTGATAGTGAACTGGACCTGATCGTCCGGGAACGGGTTGGGCAATGATTGTCCCGGATCGTAGTTCACGTTAGCGGGTATCGTATCGATCCCGCCGGTCCATTCGGGAATCGTGCCGGCGGCATTGCCGGCCCGCTCGCTTCCCATCGGCGTTAAGTCCTGGCCGAGCCGGGCAGCTACCTCTTCCGGGACACTTGCCAGGGCTGAACCCGCAGCAAAGCCGATTGCCAGAAAAGAGGCGGTTAGGGTCTTTAGGTGCATCGTCACTTTCCTCCGCACGCCGGGTGTTGCCACCCTTCAGTCTTCCGTCCGTTTCCGACTTGATCGCTGGGCCGTTTGGCACCCGGTCCGCGGAAACGTCTGTTTCACGTTTCAGAAGAAGGGCGCCTCCACGCCCTTCCCCCACGTTGCCCGCCTATTAGAACGAGTACGAGAGACTAACGCTCGCAAAATCCCGGTCGCGGCTTTTGTTTTCGATGCCGCCACCGAAGAAGCTGGTGTACCCGATACTTCCCCGCCAGGTGTTCTGATACGACATGCCGACCGACAGGTTCAGCGACATCGTATCTTCCACATAGTTACTGATCGGCGAGGGTGATGTCCCCTCAACATCGTGTGAGAAGGCCAACTGCGGGCTCACCGTAAAGGCCCCCATCACGTTATTGTAATCAAGCCGGCCGAACAGCAGATACCCCCAGGAGAGGTCATCGGGCCGGCATCCAGTGCGACCATCAAGGCCCAAAAGGCCGCCCAACGGCAGATCGGATCCCTGACAGCTCGTGTTTTGCAGTTGTGGGCCCGAGAAGTCGCCTTCTGCGCGCGCATCGGGCACGTAAACAAAGCCAAACTCAGTCAACAGGATACCAAGATCGGCGCCCGTCATCCGGATAATCGGGTTCGAGGCCGTAAACGTGGCCGTGGTCCCGATATCGCCGGTCCAGACCTCTTCCCGGACAAATCCATCCAGCGGTGCAGACGGCGCCAGCGGATTGCAATTGACACTGTTGGTTTGCCGGCCTTCAAACACCAAGCCAAGATCCGCCACACCTGCAGGGAATGCGCACTGCAGGGCCGCCGACGCGATGGTCAGCGAGTCCGTGTCGATCTGAAGCGGCATGTTATCGCGATAGGCGAGCTCGCCCTGCACGCCCCAGGTCCCAACCGTAGTGTTGAAGCTGACACCGTACATACGGATGTCTTCGGGATACTGGAAGCGTACCCCGTGCTGGGCCGAAAGGTTCAGCACTTCAGCCCCGGTTGCCATCGTCGGAGCGAACTGATTGAGGCCGCCCTCAGCTTCGGGATCGAAGGAGAAATCCACCACACCCGACTGCGCCGCTGCGAGCGCGCAGTTGATGTGCATGAGTGTAAGCAAGGACGCTCCATCCGCCACATCGGCCTGAACTTCAGTACCCGTGAAACCAGGCGTGCCTGCGGCAGCCAAAATTGAATCGGCAATTGGCGCCACGGCTGCCATATACCCATTCGGATCGGATCCATTTGCCGCCGGATTTGGATTGAACGGATCGGAAATTGAATAGAACCCTAGTGCCGTTTCGTAGTCTCCGGCGACGGGGAACGGGGTACCCGAATAAATCGCGAATGTGCCGGTGGCCAGAAAACCATCACCGGGTGCTGCGCTCAGGACATTATCAGCACACCCCGTCGGCAACACTTGCCGGCCAATCGCACTATCAGTTGCCTGAACAGCATCAATAAAGACCCGGCTGTCATTCTGCGGCACCAGTTGCACGTAAGGCAGGCGGCTGTGCGTGTTAGTAAAGTAAAAACCGAACTCGGTCGCATTCAGCCAATCCGCATAATAACGTAGCGCCACACCCCATTGCCCGTCATCGCGTGGATCGGCATCTCCTAGACGCCGTACATGGTTGAGATCGCCATTGCGGATGCGCACTTCTTCGTTCATCCCAATCGGGATTTCGTAGCGCATGTCGATTTCACTGCCGTTGCAGTTCCCCGGCGAGAGGGTAGCGCTTGGGCCGGCGAGAGCACGCGGGCCCAGTGGATCGCCAATCGGATCGGCGGGAAGCACCAGCCCCAGTTGGTTCAGGACACCCAGCGGAAGCCCCCCGAGCCCGGCAAGCGGGCCGTCCGGATCCCCGTAGAGAGCGGCGGTGTCGCAGTTTCGACGATAGCTCCCAGCGAGTGGGCTGCCGCCAATGAAGGAACCGCCCAGACCTGGCGTGCCATCGAACGGACGGACGATATCGCCGCCAGAGAAAGGCGAACCCGCAGGGTCGAGTTCAAAGCCGCGCCAGTCCCACTGATAGAAGGCTTCGAGTGAAAGATCGTATGGCAGCGCCATCTGAATAAAGCTTGCATGCACGGGCACCAGCGCTTCGCGGATTTCAGCGCCCGGCCGCCGGAACGCGGTCACATCGATCGGGTTGATGGAACTGATCCCGTTAAGGAAGAAGGTCGCCTCCCCCCAGTTGATCACCTGATAGCCCTGACGGAACGTGGTGGGGATATCCAGAAACGGCGTGTCGAAGTCGACGCTCACTACCGCGTCGAGCACTTCAAAGCCGTGGCCGATGTCGTCGCGCACATCATCGCCAAGGCCATAGCGCGCGGCAGAGCCCGCGTCGTTCAAAACCGCATCGTAGAAGTAAGTCGCCCGGGTAAAGAACGTCACATTGCGCCAATTGATCTCAAGGTCGTGGGTGACTTTCGAGGCCGCGCCGATGAAGTCGCCTTGGTCCCAATTCAAACGACCGTCGTCGCCGTTGATCGAGCCGTCGAAATTGTCGGGAAAGTCCGTGTCTCGAACCGCCGCGCCAGCATTAGCTTCTGGAACAATGTAGTTATCCCCGAAAAAGTCCACTGGATTCGCTGGAGTGCCTGAAACCGCGAGCGGATCCCAACTGGGGTCCACGCCATGGTAAATGAACGACGAAGCCAACGGGTCGCACGTTGCACCTGACGTAAGAACAAACGCAAGCGTCCCACAAAGCTCGCCTGACAGAATTGGGCGGCTTTCCGCCGGGCCACCATTTCCTTCTGGAAGGAAGGCCGTCTCTCGGCTCGCCGTGCGAACCGATGCCCCCAAGCTGACCGTGGTGTCGAAGAAGATCTCCAGCTCACCGACTTGATATTGAGCGGCTTGCGCACCGGTGCCCATAAGTCCGGCGGCAAGACCCGCGCCTGTTGCCAACGCCAACAGCCGCGACCGTAGGGTGGTTTGACTCACCATGGCAGGTATTCCTCCTCAGCCCACGCTATCTCTGACCCGCACCCTGTTCTTCCCCGCGGCATCCCCAAAGGCTCTCGGACCCACCGCAAACAGGGCCGGGAACAGCACACCTCAATTGCCGGAGATATAGACGTCGCTGCAACGCGCACTAATCCCCCACAACGGGCAGCTTCCCTCGCTGAACAGAGCACACGCTTCCATTGAAAGTGTCAACGTCTTGATAAGGGCTGGGAAAGGATGTTGCGGCTGCTATTGCAAAAACATCACGGTTCGAACCGGTTTGTGCGCCGCAGCATTTCTGATTTTACCGTTAATCGCACCCGCCAGTTATCCCTTCACCAAGGGATACAATTTTTTCGTGCTTATAGCGCGTTACTCGCGTCATGCTACTCCCTGCTGTCATCCCCAAGACAGGCCACCGCATCCTCCACGAGGGTTCGCATAAGAGCGTCATAAGCAAGGGGGCCTGGGGCAATTTCGTCGCCAAGGGGGTCGAGGAGACCGGCCCGGGCAGCGGTGCCTTCGATCAGTGTCTCGATGAGCCGGGGCTCGAACTGCGGCTCGGCGAAAACACACACGACGTTTTCTTGCCTAATCGCCTCACGCAAGGCCATAAGCGTGCGCCCGCCGGGGCCGCGTTCAGCGCTAATGGAAATGCTAGCAATACCACTAAGGCCAAAGGCAGCTTCAAAATACTGAAAGGCGTCGTGAAAGGTGAAGA
>JANQMY010000093.1 GCA_028279895.1 Alphaproteobacteria bacterium | reverse complement strand
CCGTTGTACTGCCGTTGGGGGACTTGGAGGACATTGCCGCCATTTCGCCGGCGACCGTCGCTGCAGCGTCCGATTGGGGAGAGGTCGCCCACATTGCGGCCCGCTATGGTGCGGGCGATGTGATCATTCCGGTTGCCACGACGACGGAAGAATTGGGCGGTATCACCACGAAGGTGCAGGTCATCCAGTTATCGCCGAGCGGCACGACGGAATATGAGGTTTCCTTCACCGCTGCCTCCGAGGAAGAAGCGCTCTTGCAGGCCGTCACGTCCATTGGCGGCGAAAAACAAGAAGCCTGGAAGCGCCGGACGATTATCCAATATGGCAGCGAGGATCTCTTCGAAGCGACCATCGTTTTTCGGTCATTTAATGAATGGCTGAGTATTCGCCAGCGTTTGGCGAATATTCCCTCGATCACGGAATTGCACCTAGTGGGCCTGACCGTCGAAGGCGCACAGGTCAATATGAAGATTGCCGGATCGTTGGAGAACCTGTCGATTGCATTGGCGCAAAGTGATTTGGAACTTTTGGATGCAACGAAATTCCTGCTCATTCGTCCTCGCCAAGCCACACTCAACCAAGATGCGGCGAATAGCTTTGCGCCGACTTTTCAGCAAATCGCGCGCACGATCCCCGGCATTAGCGCACCGACCGGCTTCGGTGAGGCAACCGGGGACATTCCCACCTGGGTTCCCGGCACGGGCTCGCTTCCGGTTATCGGGGGTGGGGACTTGTACTATCAGCAGCCGGGTGCGACCTATGGTGGGACGAGCGAAGACGAACGTGCTATTCAAGATTTGGAGACGCTGGCGCCCACAGGCGACTAGTCGATCCAGTGTTCGGCTCTAGAATCGGATAACACGGCTGCAGAGTGACTATTCCGAATATCATCACGCTTGGCCGTATCATCTGTGTGCCAATCATTATTTGGCTCATTCTAAGTGGTGCCTACTTCGCCGCATTCGGCATATTCGTTTTTGCCGGCATTTCTGATGCGTTAGACGGGTGGATTGCCAAAAACTTCAATGCGGCGACGCAGCTTGGCGCTTATCTCGACCCGATTGCCGACAAAGCACTGCTCGTCAGCATCTATGTCACCTTGGGACTTCAAGAAGTCTTGGCGTCCTGGTTGGTGATTCTGGTTGTTTCCCGTGACGTGCTGATCATCGGCGCGGTGCTCCTGTCCATCCTGATCGGGCAGCGCCTGGCGATGGCACCGCTGATGATCAGCAAAGTGAATACGACCTTTCAGATCGTCTTGGCCGCCTGCGTTTTGGGTACGCTGGCATTCGGCTATTCGGCGGCGGATCTCCTGATGGATACGGGGTTCGCTAAAGTGTTCATTGCCGATATTGTCTTTGCACTCAGCGTGCTTGTGGCGGTGACCACCGTGTGGTCGGGTGGCAGTTATCTGCGTATTTGGACGCAGACGGTGTCCGCGTCGGACATTTAATGCCACCTTGTGATCGCGTCCTGGTTTTAAGTGATTGAAAGAATGTTTTCTCGGGTATGAAAGCCCAACAGCTTGCCTTAAATCTCATTCAACGGCCGCGATATCATCGCGCTGCCTTTGAAGTCACGTCATCCAACAGAAGCGCATTCGGCTTTATCGACAATTGGCCCGGGTGGCCCGCCCGCCGCCTTCTGCTGGTCGGCCAGATGGGGAGTGGCAAGACTCACCTGGCTCATCTTTGGGCCGAGAAATCCAAGGCAGAGTTTGTCGACCCGGCGGCGCTGACGGTTGAAAGCGCCGTAACCATGCCGCGCAGACCTGCCTTTGTTATAGACAACGTACAAAATGCTATATCCGAAAGGGCATTGTTCCATTTTTTGAATGTCGTGGCGCAACGCCGCGCTTGGTTGTTGATGACCATGGACCGCGATCCGGCGCAGACCAAATTCAGATTGGCCGACCTCCGATCACGGCTGAATGGTGTGCCGCGATGCCATTTGATGGCCCCGGACGAGCGGTTGATGGTTGCCATACTCGAGAAGCTGTTTGTGGATCGGCAAATCGCGCCCGATCCCGCCGTGATATCTTATATCTCAAAGCGTATCGAAAGGACGGTGGCGGCTGCTCGGCAAGTTGTCGAAGCGATCGACCAGCGGGCGCTGGCGAAACGGCAGAGCGTTAATCTCTCGCTTGCAAGGGCCGTGGTACAGGAATTGGAGACGTAAGGCCTTCGACTGACGATATCACTTGCAGAACCTCGGCCATCGTCATGACTTTGTTACTTTTTTGCAATAATGTGACAGGGTTTTTCCAAAAAACCCTTGGTGTCTATTTCCGGCGAAACGGTGAGCCATGAGTTCTACGACGACAAAAGCGCCAGCAAATGCGAACCGCCGTAAGCGGCCGGCTCCGGCCGCCAGCCTGATAAATATGAACACGCCGAGACGCTTCATCAACCGGGAGATCTCCTGGCTCACCTTCAATCTACGGGTAATCGAAGAAGCGCAGAACGAGCGTCATCCATTGCTTGAACGGGTGCGTTTTTTGTCCATTTCCGCCAGCAATCTCGACGAGTTTTACATGGTGCGCGTGGCTGGCCTGCACGAATTGGTCATGGCCGGCGTTGAAACCGTGAGCGATGACGGGCTGACCCCAAGTCAGCAACTCAAGGAAGTCAACGCCAAAGCCGCCGAACTGATGACCGTTCAGCAGCAGGTCTGGGAAAACCTACAAAGAGAGCTGCGCGCGGTCGGCATCGAAGTGATCGACCCCAGCGAGATGAACGCCAAAGAGCGGCAGTGGATGGAAGACTTCTTTGTCGAGCAGATTTTCCCGGTGCTGACGCCCTTGGCCATCGATCCGGCGCACCCCTTCCCCTTCCTGCCGAATTTGGGTTTCTCTCTCGCTTTGGAACTCAAGCGGGGGGAAGACGGGCAGACGATGAATGCGCTCTTGCCCATCCCGTCGCAGATTGGACGCTTTGTTCGTGTTCCGGCGGCGGAAGGGTCCTCGAAAGTGCGCTTCGTATCCACCGAAAGCATCATCGGCAGCTTTCTCAACCACCTGTTCCCCGGCTACGACGTGATGGGAAAGGGGGTCTTCCGCATCATTCGCGATAGCGATATCGAGATCGAGGAAGAAGCAGAAGATCTTGTGCGCATGTTTGAGACGGCGATCAAGCGCCGTCGCCGCGGCGAGGTCATTCGGATGACCACGGACTCGGCAATGCCCGAAAAGTTGCGCGAATTCGTCGTGTCGAACCTGGAACTTGACAACGAACCTGTCATCGTACACGGACTATTGGGACTGGCGGAGATCTCTCAGCTCATCATCGACGACTTTCCCGACCTCAAATTCACGCCATTCAATGCGCGCTTTCCGGAACGCATTCGCGACCATGGCGGCGACTGCTTTGCCGCCATTCGGGCCAAGGACATTATTGTTCACCATCCCTACGAATCTTTCGATGTGGTGGTCCAGTTTCTCCGTCAAGCCGCCGACGACCCGAACGTGCTGGCGATCAAGCAGACGCTCTATCGCACCAGTGACGATTCCCCGATTGTGCAGGCGCTGATCCGCGCGGCGGAAGCAGGCAAGTCGGTCACTGCATTGGTGGAGTTGAAAGCCCGTTTCGACGAGGAAGCGAATATTCGCTGGGCACGGGATTTGGAGCGCGCCGGCGTTCAGGTGGTCTATGGATTTATCGAACTGAAGACCCATGCAAAGGTAAGTTACGTCGTCCGCCGGGAAGGTAAGTCTTTGCAGACATATGCCCATTTCGGCACTGGCAATTACCATCCCCAGACGGCGCGGATCTATACGGACCTGTCGATCTTCACGGCCCAACCGGAATTGGGGCGTGACGCAGCCCGGGTGTTCAATTTTGTGACCGGGTATGCGCGCCCGCCCAAGTTCGAAAAAATCTCCATATCGCCATTGAACGTTCGGTCGACCATCATGGAAAAGATCGAGCAGGAGATTGAGCACTCCAAGGCGGGACGCCCGGCGGCCATATGGCTGAAACTCAACTCTTTGGTGGATGCCGAGGTCATCGATGCGCTTTATCGGGCGTCGACCGCCGGCGTGCGGATCGACTGCGTGATCCGCGGCATTTGTTGCTTGCGCCCGGGAGTGGCCGGCATGTCCGAAAACATTCGGGTCAAAAGCATTGTGGGGCGCTTTTTGGAGCATTCGCGCATTGTCTGCTTCGGAGCCGGCTATGAGCTGCCGTCGCCTAAAGCCGAAGTCTATATTTCGTCGGCTGACTGGATGCCCCGGAACTTGAACCGCCGGGTCGAGGTCCTTTTGCCGGTCGAAAATCCCACCGTTCACCGGCAAATCCTCGACCAGATCATGGTGGCGAATCTGCTGGATGAGGCTCAGAGCTGGACTTTGCAGCCAAATGGCGAGTTTGTTCGCAACGCGTCCGATACGGATCGCGACCTTTTCAGCGCCCATGACTATTTCATGACAAATCCCAGCTTGTCCGGGCGTGGAACTGCGCTTAAATACGACCCTCCGCCGAAAGTGCCGTTAGCGCTTGAACACTGATAAGGGCAGTCAATGCCATTTGGAAATCTGAGACGGAGGGTGCCGATCGGCGGTCCCCCTGTTGGCGTGGTCGATATTGGATCGAACTCTGTCCGTCTCATTGTGTACGAATCCCTTTCAAGAAGCCCTGTACCGGTCTTCAATGAGAAGGCTATGTGCGGCATCGGGCGCGGCCTGGTGTCCACCGGCAAGCTGGATGAAGCGGGTATGGAAGGCGCGCTTGAGGCGCTGGGGCGTTTCCGGCTGATTCTCGATTCGGTGGACGGGGTGCGTGTCTTTGCGGTGGCGACGGCCGCCGTCCGGGACGCGAACAACGGTAAAGCCTTTGTCGAACGGGCGGCGGCTCAATTAGGGCAGGAGGTGCGGGTTCTTTCGGGCGAGGAAGAGGCGCAATTGGCGGCCGAGGGTGTGCTGTCCGCGATTCCCTCCGCTGACGGCATCGTGGGTGACCTGGGCGGTGGCAGTCTTGAATTGTGTGAAGTGAAAGGCGGCAAGCTCGGGCGGGGTGTGACGGTGCCGCTCGGACCGTTACGCCTGATGGATGCCAGCAACGGCAACATCGACAAAGCGCGCGATATTGCCCGGAAGACATTCAGCCAGTTGAATTGGCTTAAGGAACATCGCCACCCAACACTCTATGCCGTGGGTGGTACGTGGCGCAGCCTGGCCCGTATCGACATGTCGCAAGAAACCTATCCGCTGCACATTCTGCATCACTATGCCATTCCTCAAGATCGCGCGACCGCCTTGTCCGGTGTCTTGGCGCGATTGGGGCGCAAGACCATGGAGAGAATCGAGGGCTTGTCAAAACGCCGGATCGACTCGCTGCCGTTCGGCGCCATTGTGCTGGATGAGCTGATCACAGCGAGTCGAGCCAAGGAGGTCGTGGTGTCGGCGTTTGGGCTGCGGGAAGGCTTGCTGTTCAACTTGCTGCCAAAGTCCCACCGTGGCGACGACCCTCTCATCGACGGTAGCCGCGCCTATTCCGAACGGCTGTCCCGCAATCCGGCGATTAATGCGCTGTTGGGGGACTGGATTGCACCTCTGTTTGAAGACGATGGTCCGGAGCTGCAGAGATTGTCTCGCGCGGCTGCACTATTGTCCGACATTGGTTGGCGCGGCCATCCCGATTATCGGGGCATCCATTCCTACTACGAAGTGCTTCGGATGCCGTTGACCGGGATCGACCATCGGGAGCGGACGATGATCGCCCGCGCCGTCATGGTGCGCTACACCGGCGACCAGGACATCGCCTTGAATGAAGTGTCCGAGTTGTTGGACGACGAGGACCTGCTTTGGGCACGGAAGCTGGGCGTTGTCTTGAGATTTGGCCATACGCTGTGCGGCGGCGTATCCGAGCTGTTGTCGCAGGCCACTATTTCTCGGTCATCGGAAGAGATACATGTGACCGTCACCGACGAAGCCGATCAGTTGATGCGGGGAGACACAGTGCGTAAGCGTCTTGCCGCAGTGGGCCGCATATTCGGTCAAAAGGCGACGGTCACGGTAAGGCCGCGCCCACAGGCTGCCAAGCAGCGTAAAGCGTAGGCGCCGCGCCAGTTACGACGCGGGCTTTTTCGCGGTGCCGTCTTTCTGCGCCGGTTTCTTTCGCTTGATCACCGTAACGGACCGGCCGTTGAGGCCTAGGCTGATCTCACCATGTTTGAGTGCCAGGGCCGTTTCGCCAAACAAATCGCGCCGCCAGCCTTTTAGGGCTGCGACGGGGGCGTCGTCATCGGCGGCCAGCAATTCAAGATCGCTCACATTGGCCACCAGCTTTTGCGCCACCTTATGTTCTTCGCACTTCATCTTCAGAAGGACTTTGAGCAACTCAACGACCGGCGCCAGCCCTGGCGGTGTTGGTTTCGGTTTGGTGATGGCCGGCAGGTCGTCTTTGGGGATGGCCAGCCCTTCCTTAATCGCGGCAAGAAGGGATTGCGCCGGTTTCGAATTGGCAAAGCCCTTGGGAACGGCGCGCAAGGACTCGAGTTCGGCCTTGGTCTTTGGCGCTTGATTGGCAATTTCGTAAAGTGCGTCGTCTTTCAG
>JANQMY010000090.1 GCA_028279895.1 Alphaproteobacteria bacterium | reverse complement strand
CGGCTTTTCCGGTCCGCCAAGACTGCGAGCGGCAGTCCGGCCACCGCGTAGAAGATCGCGAAGCCGCCATAAAGCCAGCCGATCTGGGTGTCGCTAAGGCCCAGATCCGTTTTGAGCGGCTCGACCACCAATGCCACGATTTGCCGGTCGATGAAGGAGACGAGCAGAGCCAGGCTTAGGACGGCCACGACCCACCACGCATAGCGCTCGCTGGGATAGGCGCGGGCGCCGGCCTGGTGGGGTGCGTCGTGTTCAATGTCTGCCATCGGCCGCAACCTTGTTGTGAAACGGGCACAGCCTCGCACCATAGCGGTACGGGGCCGAACCCCAACACGTTTTCTTCCGTGTGACCGGCATCGGCGGACGTGTGGGGGAATCCGATAGAGTGGCGATCGTCAAAAGTAGAACGGCGTTCTTGCCAGTTGAAAATTGGCGGGATTCTGCGTTTCCGCCCTGGACATTCGCGCCTTCCTCGGCTCCTAATGGCGCCCAAAGAAACAGGGGCAGGCGCGTTTTTCGGCCTCGCCCTTCGAGACACCGCCTTGTAGGCGGTTCCTCAGGGTGAGGCCTAAGGTTTTTGGCCAATTAACTTCCTCATCCTGAGGGCGAGTGAAACGAGCGTCTCGAAGGATGGGGAAACACCAAGCGCGCCGGTCCGACACTCACAGCAAGGAGGGAGAGCGTCAGTTATGCAGCTCAGCCGCGAACAACTTGAACAAGCCTACCGGCGTATGAAGATCATTCGAGAATTCGAAGAGCGTCTTCATGTGGAAATCGGCAAAGGCGAAATCCCCGGCTTTACGCATCTGTATGCGGGGCAGGAGGCGTGCGCGGTGGGGGTTTGCGAAAACCTGACCGATGACGATCTGATCGTCAGCACGCACCGGGGGCACGGCCATTGCATCGCGAAAGGTTGCGATGTGAAAGGCATGATGAAGGAGATCTACGGCAAGGCCGGCGGCATCTGCGGCGGCAAGGGTGGCTCCATGCATATTGCCGATTTGGATGTGGGCATGCTGGGGGCCAACGGCATTGTGGGCGGCGGCCCGCCCTTGGCCGTGGGCGCCGCGATTGCCACGCGCAACCAAGGTAAGGACCGGGTGACGCTGTCGTTTGGGGGTGACGGATCCTGTAATCAAGGCACCGTTTTTGAGGCCATGAATTTGGCGGTGGTGCTGAAAGTGCCGACAATCTTCGTGTTTGAGAATAACGGCTACAGCGAGCACACGGCGTTCGAATATGCGGTGGGCAGTGGCGACATTGCCGGGCGGGCGGAAGCCTTCGGCATGCCGGCCATCAAAGCAGACGGCGCCGACTTCTTCTCGGTCTGTGACGCCACGCAGCAAGCGGTGGAACGGGCGCGCAAGGGCGAAGGGCCCAGCACGCTCGAATTTGCGATCTGCCGCTATTACGGCCATGTGGAAGGTGACCCGCAAAACTATCGCGGACCCGACGAGGTCAAGAATCTGCGCGAAACGATGGATTGCTTGAAAAACTTCCGCACGCGCGTCAGCGAAGCCAAACTGCTTGAACTCGGCCGTCTTGACGAAATCGACGAAGAGGTGATGACGCTCATCGAAGAGTCGGTCAACGAAGCGCGTGAGGCGCCGCCGCCTTCTCCAGAAGCTTTGTATACAGACGTTTATAACGCTTACTAGGGGGGCTGAGACATGAGTGTGAAATCCTATCGCGATGCGATCAATGAGTGTTTGGCCCAGGAAATGGAGCGCGATGAAACCGTCATTGTGCTGGGCGAAGATGTGGTCGGCGGTTCCGGCTCCAAAGGCGGCAAGGAAGCCATCGGCGGTGTGTTCAGCCTGACGGCGGGTCTTTGGGGAAAGTTCGGCGACAATCGGGTCATGGATACGCCGATTTCCGAGTCGGCGATTGTTGGTGCCGCGGCGGGTGCGGCGTTGGCCGGCATGCGGCCCGTGGCCGAGATCATGTTCACGGACTTCATGGGCCTGTGCCTCGATCAGATCTACAATCAGGCGGCCAAGTTCAAATACATGTTTGGCGGCAAGGCGAAGACGCCGATGGTCATCCGCACCACCATGGGCGCGGGCATGAGCGCTGCGGCCCAGCACAGCCAAGTGAATTATGCCTGGCTGACGAACATTCCGGGCCTCAAATGCGCGGTGCCGTCGAATCCCTATGACGCAAAGGGTCTCTTGGCATCGGCCATCCGGGGCGAAGATCCGGTGGTCTTCTGCGAGCACAAAATGCTTTACATGTCGCAAGGCGAAGTGCCGGACGAGCCGTACACGGTGCCGTTTGGCAAAGGCAATCTGACCCGCCAGGGGAAGGATGTAACGATTGTGGGCTTTGCCCGCATGGTGACATTGGCCAATGAAGTGGCGGATAAGCTGGCGGGCGAGGGCATCACCTGTGACGTGATCGATCCGCGCACCACGTCGCCTTTCGACGAAGAGCTTGTGCTGGAAAGCGTGGAAGAGACCGGGCGTCTCGTGATCGTCGATGAATCGACACCACGATGCTCCATGGCAAGCGATGTGGCAGGGCTGGTATCGAGCCAAGCGTTCGAATTTCTCGATGCGCCGATCAAGATGGTGACGCCGCCGCACACGCCCATTCCGTTCGCGCCGAGCCTCGAATGGACCTATCTTCCGAGTGCGGACAAGATCGAAGCGGCGGTGCGTGAAACTTTGGAGGGGCGCTGATGGCCGGAAAAATCACGCCCATCGCCATGCCCAAGCTGGGCATGGAGATGACCGAAGGACTGATCACCCAGTGGAACAAGAGCGTCGGTGAGGTCATTAAAGAAGGCGATGAGATCGCCGATCTTGAAACCGATAAGCTCAGCATGCCCTATGAGTCCCATACGGGCGGGGTGCTTCGGCGCATTCTTGTTGAAGAAGGCGGGCCGTATCCCGTTGGTCAGCTTCTCGCCATTATGGCCGATGCGGATGTGAGCGATGAAGACATCGACACATTCGTGTCGGATTACAAACCGGTTGAAGCGGCTCCGGCGCCCGGAGGGGCGTCGGCGGCAGCGCCGGCAGCGCCTGCCCCGGCACCCGCGCAGCCCTCCGGTTATGCCGCGCCCTCGTCGGAACCGGCCGCCGCGCCCAAAGCCAACGGCTTGGACAAGGCTGCGGTGGAAGCCCAGATAGCGGGTCTTTCGACGGAAATCAGTCCGATTGCGGCGCGGGTCGCGATCGATGAAGGGGTCGACGTCACCAAAGCGGCGGCCACAGGCCGGTTGGGGCGCATCTCGCTCGATGATCTGGAGGAATCCGCCGGCCGGCCTTTGGGCCGCAAGGCGCGGCGGCTCAACGCCTCGCCGCGCGCGCTGCGCGTTGCCAAGGAAAAAGGTATCGACCTGTCGACGTTGCGGGGGTCCGGCCCCAATGGGCGGATCCTGGCGGCGGATGTGGAAAACGCACCGGTGGCAGCACCCCTGCCGGTGACCGGCATGTCCATGGGCGCCGCGCTGCCGGTTCAAGTGGGTGCCGCCGTGCCCCGCGCGGAACCGGTCACCAATATGCGCAAATCCATTGCGCGTCGCTTGGTGCAGTCCAAGACCACCGCACCGCACATTTATTTGCGCATCGAAGTGAATGCGACGGAACTTCTGAAAGTGCGGGAAGGCGTCAACCGCCGTCTGGGTGACAAAAAGATCTCCGTCAACGATCTGATCGTCCGCGCTTGCGGGCTTGCGCTGGCCGAAGTGCCGGCGGCTAATGTTCAGTATTCGGAAGATCAAATCTTGTTCTTCGATCAGGCGGATATCGGCGTTGCGGTTGCGCTGCCCGACGGGTTGATTGCACCTATTGTACGCGGTGTGGACAAGAAATCCGCGCTGCAGATCTCCGATGAGGTGAAAGGCCTCGCGGCGAAGGCCCGGTCCGGCGGCTTGCGGCCCGAAGATATTGAAGGCGGCACGTTCACCGTCTCGAATCTGGGCATGTTCGGCATTCAGGATTTCGATGCGGTCATCAATCCGCCGCAAGCGGCCATATTGGCGGTCGGCGCCGTCGAAGAACGGCCCGCCAATGTGGACGGCATGCTGGATTTGGCGCCCATGATGTCGCTCAGCATGTCCTGCGATCACCGGGTGATCGACGGGGCCATCGGCGCGCAGTTCCTGGCGGCGCTGAAGGAGCTTCTCGAAAACCCTGTCGCGCTGGTCATGTAAGCGATGGCGGACAGCGAATTCGACATCGTCATCGTCGGCGGCGGACCCGGCGGCTATGTGGCCGCGATCCGTGCTGCTCAGCTTGGTTTCGACACGGCGGTGATCGAACGCGAGCATCTGGGCGGTATCTGCTTGAACTGGGGGTGCATCCCCACAAAGGCATTGTTGCGCTCGTCGGAAGTGGCTCATTTGATCGCCGATCTGCCCAAGACCGGTTTTGAAGGACCGGGCGCACGCCCCGTACTGCCCAGCGTGGTCCAGCGCAGCCGTGACGTGGCGGCACAGTTGTCCCGCGGCGTCGGGTTCTTGCTCAAGAAACACAAGGTCACCGTGATCGACGGGACGGCGAAGCTGGTAGAGCCCGGCGTTTTGTCCGTCAACGGAGGTGAGACGGTCAAAGCCAAGGACATCATTCTGGCGACCGGCGCCCGCGCGAAAGTGTTGCCGCATTTGCAGGTGGACGACCCGCGGGTATGGACCTATCGCGAAGCCATGGTGCCCGACCAAATTCCCGAGCGGTTGCTGGTGGTGGGGTCCGGTGCGATCGGAATGGAATTCGCGAGTTTCTTCGCCGATATGGGGTCGGATGTGACCGTGGTCGAGGCGCTCGACCGCATCCTGCCCAACGAAGACAAAGACATTTCCAAGGAAGCGCTGAAGACCTTCAAGCGCCAGGGCATCACTTTCCATACCAAGGCGACGGTGGACGAGCTGGTACCGCGCACCGAATTCGTCCGGGCCACTATCCAATCCAAATCGGGTGAATTGCGCGAACGGTTCGACCGGGTCATCTTAGCCATCGGCATCGAAGGCAATGTGGAAGATCTGGGCCTGGAGGAGTTGGGCGTCAAAACCACCAAGGGCCATATCGATGTGGATGAATGGGGCGCCACCAACGTGCCGGGTATCCATGCCATCGGCGATGTGGCCGGGGCGCCTTGGCTTGCCCATAAGGCTAGTCATGAAGGAGTCGTCTGTGTCGAGAAGATTGCGGGCGAGCCGGATGTGCACCCGATCAACAAGGCGCTGGTACCGTCATGTACCTATTGCCGGCCGCAGATCGCCAGCGTCGGTCTGACGGAAGCGCAAGCCAAAAAAGAAGTGGGCCAAGTGGCCGTGGGCAAGTTTCCTTTCTCCGCCAATGGCAAGGCTCTGGCCTTGGGTGACGGCAATGGCTTTGTCAAAACGGTCTTCGATAAAAAAACAGGCCGCTTGTTGGGAGCGCATATGATCGGTCCGGAAGTGACCGAACTGATCCAGGGCTATGTGATCGCCTGTCAGATGAAAGCGACGAAGGCCGATCTGGCCGCCGTGATCTTCCCGCACCCGACGCTTTCCGAAGCCATGCACGAAGCCGCGCTTGATGCCTTCGGGGACGTCATTCACGTTTGAGTGTTGTCGGCCTGGCCAGCCCACTCCCCCAATGTCGACTTTGGCCAACCACCCGAACCAGGGTACCTTGGGGTGGTTGGGACGGGGGAGTGGGCTGGCTGTGGTAGAATAAACAAATGACTAAACCCTACGAACTCTACTATTGGCCGAACATTCCGGGGCGCGGTGAGTATGTGCGGCTGGCTCTCGAAGCCGCCGGCGTCAAGTACCGGGATGTGGGGCGAAAGAAAGGGTTTGCCGCCATTGCTGAAGTCAGCGGCGCGTTTGGCGAGGCCGGCGCGTCAAAGCACGCGGTCTTGCCCTTTGCCCCGCCGGTTTTGAAGGCGGGCGATTTGGTGATCTTCCAGACGGCGGCCATCTGTGCCTGGATTGGAGAACGCCATGGTCTCGTCCCGCGCAAAAAACAAAGCCGCCAATTTGCGCTCGGCCTGGCGCTGACGATCGAAGATTTCGTGCGCGAAGTGCATGACACCCATCATCCGATCGCCGCTTACCAGTACTATGAAGATCAGAAAAAAGAGGCCAAACGGCGCGCGAAGGATTTTCGCGAGAATCGCCTCGGCACTTTTCTTACCTATTTCGAGACTGTTATTGCGCGCAATGCCAAAAGCGATGTTTGGCTGATTGGTGCCAAACCGTCATACTGCGATCTATCCTTGTTCCAGACCGTCCGGGGGCTGACTTATGCCTTTCCAAAAGCCATGGCGCGGGTATCGAAAGATTCACCGCATGTGTTGGCGAATGCTGAGGCCGTTGCACAGATCCCGCGCATCAAGACCTATCTCAAATCGAAACGGCGACTGCCGTTCAATCAAGAAGGTATCTTTCGTCACTATCCCGAACTTGATGATAGTTAACGTCTTGAAGGAGGTTCTCCGAGATTGATCCAAAACACGGTCGTCATCCCGGTTTCGTGCGGAGCACGAAGACCGGGATCCATATCCCCTGTGCTTCTGTGGTGATGCCGGTGGCTATGGGTCCCTGCCTTCGCAGGGACGACGGCAGGAGTTTTTCTTGGGTCGCTAAAAATCGAGCGGCAGGGTGAGATACTCCGCATAGATCCTGTCCCGGTGTGCCACCAAGATGGGATCGACCGCCGAATTTACTGTGTCATCATGGCCTTCATACATGCGCCGTAAATAATCGGGCATGGGTTGGACACATTTATCGTCGCCTAAAGGCCGCACCAACGCGCAGAAGCAAGCCCAATAGACATCGAGCGCCGTCAGCGACGTCCCGATGAAGAAGTCGCTGCCCTTTGTCTTTTGCTCGTGCAGCTGGGTGGCTAGTAAACGGAGTATGGCCGCCGTTTTCTTCGGCGCCGCATCGCCGGCGGCTTCCGAATAGCCGTAGTCGGTGGCCAGCACGTCGAAACTGTCATTCATCATGCCCGCCTTGACGGCGTCGTGCACCATCATCAGGCGGCGCTGCCAGGCAAAGCCGTTTTCGCCGCAGATCTCATGCGCAAGGCCGTACATCAAGGCGCGTTCGGCCGGGTCGTCGGGGATGAGACGCGGTTCGGGCTGTATGCGTTCGGCAAGCGCCAAAATGTCGGTCCATTTTTCGCGGGGCGGTTCGTCATTGTACACCGCAATGGGGGCGTTGCGGATGCCGGTCCATTCCACGAGATCTTTGTTTTGATTGCCGCCAACTTGGCCGACGGGTACGAAGTCGATGCCTTTGATGCGGAAGATCTCTTTCGCGGCCTCGCTCCAGGGGCCGGGCACCCCCATGGTCAAGGCCAGGCGCATGCCGGGCATGTTGCGTGCGACTTTCGGTTCTACATAATCCATGACTTGTGATCCTCACGCGTAAAGGGCGAAGAATTCTTCGATGGCTTTAAGCTGTCCGCCCTTGGTCGAGGACGGCACGATAATCGGTGTGCTGACGCCCGCGTCGAACCACGCTTCGATACCGTCGCGCACTTCCGTCGCGCTGCCATACAGCGTGTTGTCCGACAGCCATTTGTCCGACATCAGGCCCGGCAGCTTGTCGAATTCCTTCGCTGCGATGGCTTTTTCGATGGCGTCCATCTCTTCCACATAGCCGCAGGATTTCCAATAGTTGCGGTAGTTGGGCAACTGTACATACATGGTGAGCGTTTTGCGGTTGACCGCGGCCGCGGCTTCCTTGTCGTCATCGATCACGGTAGGGATCATATCGCCAATGAAAAAGCCGGGCTTGCCCGATGCGGCTTTCAATTGCGTCGGCATATAGCTGCGGCAGCCATTGGCCCATACGGCGCCGTCACCAATTTCCAAGGCCAGGTCCAGCATCTTGCTGCGCAGGGTCGCCAGTGTGATCGGCGGCAGCGCGCCCGCTTCCTTCTCCGCTTCCTGCATCGCAGACACATAGTTGCGGATGTCCGCCAGGGGCTTGCCCACCTCCAGACCATAGCGCTGATAGACCGGGCCATGACTCACGCCGATCCCCAGCCGGAACCGGCCCTTGCTGATTTCATGGATAAAGGCGGACGTGCGGGCCAATTCGACCGGGTGCCGGTAATAGATGGGCTGAATGGCGGTGCCGAAAGTGATTTCATTGGTGGCGTGCGCGATGGATTGGCACAGCGCAATCGGGTCCCCCATGCTGGGGCAGTAGATGCCCGTAAAGCCGCGCTTCTCCGCTTCCGTCGCGATTTCCAGGGTTTTTTGCCGCCGGGTCGGAACGGCGGCGAGGGACATTGCGGGCATGCGGGCCATGGGGCTTTCTCCTGTAGTGGTGTGAAATTTTTGGGGACTATAGGAGGTCTTCGCGCGTTAGGTAAGCCGCCAATTGAAAAAGCCGTGAGCGGTGCTTGATTAGAGACATCAAGTCGGGCATCAAAACCGATCAATCCCGGGCATGATCATTTGCGGCAGAACAAACGCCATGCCCTCGAACCTTTGTAGGTCGCGCAACGGGACGGTGCACCAGTCCCCACTCAACCCCTTCGCGCTTTGGTGAGGATTATTATGTCAGCTGAAACTCCGTCTTGGCCCGCGATGACCATCGAGGAAGCTCATGCATTCCTCACCGCGCCGGGCGCCCCGTTTGAAATGGAATCGGTCAATATTCGTGGCATCGATATCCGGACGTACAAAAACGCACCGGCCACGCTGCGGGACATTTTTGGTTTGTCCGAAGCGTGGGGCGACCGGGACTACATGGTCTATGAAGACGAGCGCGTGACGTTCGCTCAGCACACCAAAGCGGTGAAGAAATTCGCCAACGTGCTGGCGGAAAAGTACGGCGTCAAGAAGGGCGACCGGGTCTGCCTGATCATGCGCAACTATCCGGAATGGTCGGTGGTGTTTTGGGCAACCGTATCGCTGGGCGCCATCATCGTGCCGCTCAATGCGTGGTGGACGGGCCCCGAAATGGACTACGGCATCGAGGATTCCGGTTCCTGCGTGGTGATTGCCGACGGCCGCAAGCTTCAAGAACTGGAACCCCACATTTACAATCACGATTTGCGCGGTTTGATCGGCGTGCGGTGTACGGATGAACAGTTGGGCCGGGCCGATCGCTTCGAAGACTTGGTGGGCGCCACGGCAGACTATGCAAGTTTGCCGGACATGGACCTGCCGCCGGCGGACATTCAGCCCGACGACGATATGACGATCTTCTACACCTCGGGTACGACAGGCAAGCCGAAAGGGGCGTTAGGCACGCATCGCAACGTGTCGACAAATCTTATGAGCACGCTGCTGGGCGGCGCGCGGGCCTTTATGCGCCGGGGCGAAATGCCGCCGACACCCAGCCCGGACGATCCCCAGCGCGCCATGTTGATTTCCGTGCCGCTGTTTCACGCCACCGGGTGCTACTCTATTTTGGTGCCGGTGCTCGCGGGCGGCGCCAAAATGGTGATGATGTACAAATGGGAAGTGGAAGAAGCGCTTCAAATTATGGAGCGTGAGCGGATCAACGCCTTTGGCGGTGTGCCGGCCATTGCCTGGCAGGTTTTGGAATCGCCCAACTTCGACAAATATGACCTGTCATGTGTGGAAAGCGTGTCCTATGGCGGCGCGCCGGCGTCGGCGGAGCTGGTGCGGCGGATCAAGGAAGCGTTTCCCAACGTACAACCGGGGCAGGGCTATGGCCTGACTGAAACGTCTGCGATCACCACGCAAAACGGCGCCGAAGACTATCTCAACCGCCCAGACAGCGCGGGCGTTGCGGTGCCGGTTGTCGACCTGAAAGTGGTGGACACGGACGGTAAGGAAGTGCCGCCGGGCGACGTGGGAGAGCTGTGGATCAAAGGCCCCAATGTGGTGAAAGGGTATTGGAACAAACCCGACGCCACGGCGAAATCGTTTGAGGACGGATGGTTGAAATCCGGCGACCTAGTGCGTATGGACGACGAAGGGTTCGTGTTCATATTGGACCGTGCCAAAGATATGCTGATCCGGGGTGGGGAAAACATCTACTGCGTCGAAGTCGAAGATGCGCTTTACAATCACCCGGCGGTGATGGATGCGGCCGTGGTCGGCATTCCCCACAAAGTGTTGGGCGAAGAGGTGGGCGCAGTGGTGCAGCTTGCGCCCGGTCAGACGGCGACGCAAGAGGAATTGCAGTCCCATGTGTCGGGTCAGCTTGCTCAGTTCAAAGTGCCGATCGCCATCGAAACCCAGATAGAGCCCTTGGAACGCAACGCCAACGGCAAGATTCTTAAACCCCCGCTGCGCGAGCGCATGGCGAAATACTCCCGGGGGTAGTTTTTTTGTTTGGTGCCTAGCCAGCCCACTCCCCCAATGTCGACTTTGGCCAACAACCCAAGGGTACCCTGGTTCGGGTGCCCCCGGGACCGCGCTTCGCGCGGCCCGAGGACAAGGTTCACGGGACGGGGGAGTGGGCAGGCTAGGTCGTCAATAAAAGACTCTACCCCGTACCGCCGATGCATTGGCAGGCCGAGCGCACGGCGGGGATGACGTTTCGCCATTCGCCGGTCCAGCGGGCTTCCCATTCCGCGCATTTTTTGGGGCACACATCGGCTGCATCATTGTCGCCCCAGAGCGGCCCCGACTTTACCTCGTATAGTGACTCGATGACTATGGTTCGGGTTTGGCCGTCCGGCCAAAACAGCCCATAGCAATCATTGGTGCCGCGTGCCAGCACCCAAGGGTGGGTGAGAAAGGTGGATTGGGTGAATGTGGTTTTGGGTTTGATGGTCGCGTATTTTTGGCGTTTGCCGTTGTAGTCGATCCAGTACAGCACCAGCCTGTCGCTCGACTTGTTGTCGAAAACAATGTCCACGGGCATTTCACCCTTGCGCGACTTTACAAAACCTTGTTCTTCGCCGGTGCATTTGGCATGCGCCGACGCAGGCAAGACAGCCCACAGGCAGATCATGGCAAACACTAGGATACGCATTTATCCCCCATGAAAAGCGTTGTCGATTTCCCCAACCCGGTCATTTATCATGATCCGCAATTGTGGTCACTCTGTGATGGCCGCATAAGTGAGTTGCTGAAACTGCGGCCGCATCGGATAGGCGCCGGACGGCATGAACTGCGTCATCATAATGCCGATGAGTTCTTCTGCCGGGTCGATCCAGAAATAAGTGCTGGCGGCGCCGCCCCAGGAATAGGCGCCTTCGGACACCGGTGCCATGGCCTCGACGGCGCTCAATACCATGGAGAAGCCGAGGCCGAAGCCTGACCCGTCCATGCGGGTTTCGCTGAAGGTTTCGTCGCCCATCTCCACCATGGTTTTGCCACCGGGCAGATGGTTTTGGGTCATGAAATCGATCGTCGTCGGACTTAAGATGCGCGCGCCGTCCAACACCCCGCCATTGAGCAGCATACGGCAAAAACGATGGTAGTCGCCCAGCGACGAAACCAACCCGCCGCCGCCGGACAAAAAGGCCCGGTCATTGAGATACACGCTGGTGGCTCCCGGATCCTGCAGCGTAATTTCCTTCGTCTGCGGATCGCGCTCGTAGCACGAGGCCAGGCGGTGGGCTTTGTCCTGCGGCACCCGGAAGAAGGTGTTGCTCATGCCCAAGGGTTGAAATATCCGTTCTTCAAAAAAACGGTCGAGAGGTTTTCCCGACAGAACTTCCACAAGCCGTCCGCATACATCGGTTGCGAAGCTGTAATTCCATTTCGTGCCGGGCGAAAAGACAAGCGGCTGTTCGGCCAGCTTGTGCACGAAAGCTTCGAGTTTCATGTCCTCCGCACCGATTCCCCGTAATTTGGCACGGCGGTAGAGCTTGTCCACCGGATGCTGAACGATGAAATCATAGGTGAGGCCGGAGGTGTGGGTTAGAAGATCGCAAACCTGGATCGGGCGGTCCGGCGCCCGCGTTGTGAAATTGTCCGCATTGCCGCTATCGAATACTTGTACGTCGCGAAACTCCGGCAGATAGCGGAACACCTCGTGCTCCAGGCGGAACGCCCCTTCTTCGTACAACATCATCAGCGCCACGCTGGTGATGGGTTTTGTCATCGAATAAATGCGGAACAAGGTGTCGGCTTCGATGGGCTGGCCGGTGTCCCAGTCCATCACGCCTTGATGACTTTGATGGACCACTTTCCCACCCCGCGAGATCAGCATCGACAGGCCGGAGAATTTTTTGCGCTCGAGATAGGTTTGAAAATAGTCCGGCAAGCGCGCCAGCCTCTCGGAACTCATACCGGCGTCTTCAGGGGTGGTCATTTCGGGCATCACATTCATGGGGAGTCCTCGGGTGGTCGTCGGATTTTGAGCGCTAGCAGGCTGCTGAAAAAGTCATGACATTAGGTCTCCATGGTTCGAGATGGCGCTATCGCGCCTCCTCACCATGGGGCTTTTGCTTGTTTTCTTCATCCTGAGGAGGGCCGTTAGGCCCGTCTCGAAGGATAGGAATAACTTTTTCAGCAAGCTGCTAGGCCACTTGTTCTCTGGGCCGAAAATTAACAGGCGGCGGGCGGGATTCAAACGCTGAAATTGTGTGCGCGCTTGAAACGTCCTGGCTATAGTGATGGCCTGGATCACAAAACGACAAGAAACAGGGGAAAAGCATGGCTCGCCGACAGGGAAAACCACCCCGCAGCGCGTTCGATCGCCGGTCGACCGCTGAAGAAGTCACCGCCGGCATCGATCTTACGGGAAAGACGGCCTTGGTCACGGGCTGCAATTCCGGCCTCGGGCTGGAAACCATGCGGGTGCTGGCCATGCGCGGGGCCCATGTAATCGGCGCTGCCCGAACCCAGGACAAGGCGGCAGAAGCCTGCGCCAGCGTGAAGGGCAAGACCACGCCGGTGGCTTGCGAGCTGTCGGATTTCGACAATGTGGTGGCGTGTACGGACGATGTGAAAGCGCTCGATACGCCGATCGACATGTTGATCTGCAATGCGGGAATTATGGCACTGCCACGCCTTGAACAGCGCTATGGGCTGGAGCTTCAGTTCGTCACCAATCATCTGGGCCATTTCATCTTGGTGAACCGTCTATTGCCGACCGTTTTGGATACGCCGGCAGGCCGCATTGTGATGCTGTCCAGCTCCGCCCACGCCCAGGCGCCCAAAGGGGGCATTCAATTCGATAATCTGTCCGGCGAAGACGGCTATTCCGCCTGGTCGGCCTATGGCCAGTCGAAACTGTCTAATGCGCTGTTCGCTTTGGATTTGTCGGAACGCCTGGCGGATACGCCGGTCACCGCCAACTCTCTCCACCCCGGCGTCATCCAAACCAATTTGGGACGCAATATGGAAGGGGTGTTTTCCATGGCGCTGGGCGTGTTGCTTTTGCCGATGATGCGCACCATCCCGCAAGGCGCGGCCACACAGTGCTATGTGGCCACCAGCCCCGCGCTGGAAGGTGTCAGCGGTTACTACTTTTCGAACTGCAATCCGGAAACGCCCAGCAAATATGCTCGCGACACGGCGTTGGCGCGTAAGCTCACGCAAGTGTCCGAAGAGCTTGTCGGAAAGTATCTCGGCTGACGATCAAGAAGGATTAGCCATGACTCATCACATCATCGATTTTGAGGTGGAAAAGGGCAATTTCCGAAACGGCTCTTTCGCAAGCCACGACGTGGAGGTGCTGTCGCCGGGCCAGGTGTTGTTGAATGTGGATTCCTTTGCCTTTACCTCGAACAATGTGACCTATGCCGTGTTTGGCGATGCCATGCGGTACTGGCATTTCTTTTCGGCTGCGGACGGGAAGGGCCGCGTACCCGTTTGGGGATTCGGCACCGTCATCGACACCACGGTCGACGGCGTTGAAAAAGGACGGCGGGTCTATGGCTATTTCCCCATGTCGAACCAGTTGATCGTGGAGCCCACGCAGCTCACAAAAAGCGGCTTCTTCGATGGGGGCGCTCATCGGGCGGAACTGCACGACGTGTACAATCAATACAGCTATGTGGACCGGGACCCGTTGTATCGGGAAGATCTCGAAGCGCAGATCATGTTGTTTCGGCCCTTGTTCACCACGTCATTCTTGATCGACGATTTCTTGGCGCGGGAAAAATTCTTTGATGCCGATACGGTGGTGTTGTCCAGTGCGTCCAGCAAAACGTCTCTGGGTCTTGCCTTTTGCCTTTATAACCGCCCGTCGCCCCGGCCCACCTTAGTGGGCCTGACCTCGCCCGGTAATGTGGGATTTGTGAAAGGCCTTGGCTGCTATGACACGGTCGTCACCTATGACGATACCGGTCTGCTGCCGGACGAGGCATCCGTTTTCGTTGATATGGCCGGTAACAGCGACGTGTTGAGCACCGTCCACCATCACTATAAGGATCACGTGAAATACAGTTGCCTTGTGGGCGGCACCCATTGGGAAGCGCGCGGTGGCGGCGGCCGAGAAGCCCTACCCGGACCGGCGCCTACACTGTTCTTCGCGCCTGATCATGTGAAGCAGCGCATGGACGATTGGGGGGCGGCCGGCTTTCAATCGCGTCTGGCCGAAAGCTGGAACAAATTCATTCCGCATACAGAAAATTGGGTGAATGTTAAGCGTGGCAGCGGCCGAGAAGCGGTTGAACGCACCTATCTCGACGTGTTGGGGGGCAAGGCCGACCCGCGAGACGGCTTCATTTTATCGCTCTAGGGCGGCCCGATTTCGATCGCTTTCGGCGCTTGGCGTCTGCTCTGTAACGGATTGATGACACTTTTGTGGTGTGCTCGTCGTTCTTTCTCACTTTTGGCGAGGAACGATGGGCATACTCGGTAACAACAGTTTGTTAACCCTGGCGGTGCTTCCGTGGGCATTGGCCAAAAAGACCCACTTTTTTAAGTGGGGTCTGCTGATCTGTTTGCTGCCGACGCTCTACATCGCGCTCTTTGGCCCTATTGAAAGCTTGTTCTGGCGCTGGTTGCTGTCGTTCGAAAATGGGCTGGTGGAAATCACCACCTTTCTTCTATTCAGCGTTTCGGGCCTAGTCGCGTGCGCGCTGGCGGTTAAAGGCGCGCGACAGGGCGACGCCCGGTGGGTGACCTTCGGTCTGGTGGGCTTTGGCGCCGTCTTGTTGTTTATCGGCCTTGAGGAGGTTTCTTGGGGGCAGAAGTTCTTTAAATGGGAGGCCCCAGAAATTCTTGCAAACGCCAATGCGCAGAATGAGACCACGTTGCACAATTTGCACTTCTTCCAGGGGAAGACGGAGGTAATGCGCGCGGCCTTGTGTCTGGGTTTGATGCTTGGCGGTTTTGTTGGCAGCGTGGCTGCGTTGCGTCCATACGTTATGCCGCGCATATTAGTGGTCTGGTTCGGCATATTGCTCGCATTGGCCCTGATCGAGCTGTCCACTGATTTCTTGGCGACACACAACAATCTGGCATTGGCCTTCCGCGCGAAAATCGTTTCCGAGGTCCAAGAGTTGTTCATTGTCTTCGGGATCGTGGCCTATCTTTCCTGTCTCACAAGCCGCTATGCGGAGAGTGTATCGGGCGACATGCTGGCCTTTGCGGGTCCTGAGTCCGGCGGCACCCGAATGGGGATGGAAGGAATGCGCGGTGCGAGCCCGGTTTTCAGCGGCGGCGCCGGGGAAGCAGAATCCGTTCATACTGATCGGCGGCAATCTTAGCTTGCATTAGTAGGGTGCGCCTGAGACGATGACGTGTGGTCGTGTAATCCCTAGATGGACTCATGTCTCAAGCAGATCAAATTCCCGCAATACAAGCCCTCACCATCGTTATCGTCCGTGTGCTAGCGGCGTGGTGGTTCTTTACCGGCTTGGCCGGCTACATGCCGTTTTTGGCCCGAATGGAAATCCACCCCCCTGACGAAATTTGGTTCAATGCCTATTATCTTTTCCTGATTGTCTTGAGCGCCCTCGTTTGGTTTTGGGCGCGGCCCATTTCAGCGGCTGTGCTGCCCGATGGGGCCGATACCGGCATCGAGATGTCGGGCATTCGCGGATCGGATTTGGTCTCGATCGGTTCTTTCCTGATCGGTCTCTATTATCTATTGCACGCGGCCCCCGAAATGGTGCGGAATGTTGTCGCCTACGGCTTCGATGGAGCGTCAGGGAGCCCGGCTGGCTGGGTATTCATATTGACACCGACAGTTCTTACGGGTGTCGCGCTGCTTTTGATGTTCCGGGCGCGTGATATGGGACGCCTATTCACCTGGTTGCGGGAAGCCGGCACCGCACAAAATCGGGACATTGATCCGGACTAGCGTTGCGATAGGATGGCTTTGTCAGCGGGACGGCAAATGCAGGTAAGTTCTCGGTTCACAGGGTGTTGTGATGCGTAAGGTCGACCAAACAAAGCGTGACTTTTTAAGGTGTTCGATGTCAATGGGCGTGGCCATGCTGGCGGCACCCGTTGTCCTCAGGCCTGCGCATGCGGCGGGAACGCGCAAGGTCCTCTCCTTCCACCATTTGCATACGGATGAAAAACTGACCGCGGCCTATTGGGTGGATGGGGCCTATGATGCTGGTGCGCTGGCGGATATCGATCATGTGCTGCGCGATTGGCGGCAAAACGAAGTAATGAAAATTGATCGTGGTCTATTGGATCAACTACACAAAATCGCCCAGTCATTGAGAACGCGGGAACCGTTCCAAGTCATCTGCGGATATCGTGCGCCGAAAACCAATACCTCCCTTCGGGATCAAGGGCGTGGCGTTGCGAAACGTAGTCTGCACATGCAAGGCAAGGCGATCGATATCGCACTGGACGGCGTGCCCGTAAGCGATCTGCACCTCGCCGCCCGGGCGCTTAATGCCGGCGGTGTGGGGCTTTATTCCAAAACCGGCTTCGTTCATGTGGATACAGGGCGTGTGCGCTATTGGGGCAGCTAGAAAGTCTCTGTCCTATAAAGACTACTTCTACTGCTTCAGCTCATCTAATGCGGCTTCCCTCTCCAGATTGATACGCCGGGCAGACACTTCTTCGGAGGTGCCGATCCCGCGCAACACCCGCAGACTGAGCTGTAGGCTCGATTCGACCGTTTCCGGTACCACGTCAGTGGCGCCATGACCCAATAGCCGTTTGGCGTGATGACGGTCGCGGGCCCGGGCATAAATGGGCAGGGCCGGCCATGTATTCCGTACACTGTTGACCACACGCTCGGCAGCGTCCGGATTGTCCATGGTAACAACGACGGCCGCCGCGTTTTGTGCGCCCGCACGCTTGAGCAGTTCAATCCGCGACGCATCTCCATAAAACACGGGGCGTCCCATGCTGCGGTGGTCGCCGACGGCCGGTCCATCCAAGTCGAGGGCCAGGTACGACACATGCTCCCGGTCCAAAATGCGTGCCAACATTTGTCCGACACGGCCAAACCCCGCAAGAATGATGTGCCCCTCACCGTCGGCAAAGGCTTCTACCCCGTCACTGTGGTGTTCCGCCTGGTGGTCGCTTTCCAGCGCCGCCCCCAGGCGTTTGCCCGCTTCCGCCACCAAGGGGGTCACCATCATGGTCAGGCCGGTCACAATCAGCATGAATTGCGCCGTGTCCGACGGCATCAGATTGAGCGTCAGTGCAAGGCCGATCACCACAAACGCGAATTCACCGCCCTGGCCCAATAGAAATCCCGATTCGATGGCCACGTGGCGGGGTAGACCGAAGGCCAAGTTGAGTGCCGTGACGATGGAGGTCTTCAGGACGAACAGACCGATGACGGCCCCGAAGATCCACAGCGCTTGCTCCGCAATCACCCGGTAGTCGATGCCCATGCCGACCGTCATGAAGAATAGGCCCAACAGCAGCCCCTTAAAGGGCTCGATATCCACTTCGATTTCGTGCCGGAATTCCGTACCGGCGAGCAACAAGCCCGCCAGGAACGCACCCAAGGCCATAGACAGGCCGGCGAGCCCGGTGGCGGCCGACGCGCCGATCACCACCAGCAAAATGGCGGCCATGAACATTTCCGGACTGCCCGTGCGGCTGACGAAGGCGAAGAGCGGGCGCAGCGCCACCCGGCCCAACAGATAGATGAGCCCCACGGCGACGGCCGCTTGACCGAGGGCCAGCAGCAGCCCCAAGGTCACGCTGGTTTGGTGGCCTTCGGCCTGACCGCCGAAGACGCCCAGCATGAATAAGATCGGCACAACGGCCAAATCCTGAAACAGCAGAATGGCAAAGCTGGTCCGCCCTAAGGGCGTGCCCAAAATGCGGCGCTCCATCAAGAGCTGCATGACGATTGCGGTAGACGACAGGGCCAGGCAAGCGCCCAGGATGATGGCGACGGTTGGGGGGTTCCCCCACAACAGTGCGATCATAGTGATGGCGGTGGCCGTGATTACAACCTGTAACGCGCCAAGGCCGAACACGAGGCGCCTCATGGCCCAGAGCCGTTCGAGCGACAATTCGAGGCCGATCACAAATAAAAGGAATATGACGCCCAGCTCCGCAAGCTGTGAAATGCCTTCCACATTCGTGATGACCACATATTCAAGCCAAGGAAAGGTGTCGACCCACAGCCCTAAGCCGAAGGGGCCGATCAACCAGCCCACGATCAAATAGCCGAGAACCGAGCTGACTTTGTAATGATGGAAGATCGGCACGATCAGCCCGGACGCCACCAAAAAGATCACGCCTTCACGCAAAAACGGAATGGCAACGTGATGTTCTTCCAACAGATTTCCCCCAGCGCGATTCGGAATCGTCGCTATTTATGATAGCGGATTTGTACTCTTGAGCCACTGCCCGATTGTGACAGTCCTACGACTCTAGGTGGATGTGCGCGTTGGCGGCGTGTCCTCTTCCGCCAGGAAGGTCCGCACTTCTTTCAGAAAGCCGTCCAATTGGTCGTGATGGGCCCAGTGGCCGGCGTTTTCGAAATTTACAAGGCGGGCATTCTGGAAATGCTTGATGCGTCCGTCTTTCACCGGGTCCGACGCCCAGGATTCGGTGCCGCGCACCAGCAGCGTTGGGCAAGTAATCCGTTCAAAGAGCTTGTATTGATCTTCAAAGGGTATTCCGATCGGCGGAAACGCGCGTACGTAATTGTCGAATTTCCACGTATAGGTGCCGTCTTCGTTTTGGCAAATGCCGTGGATGGTTAGGTGCCGCGCCTGATCTTCTGAAAGATGCGGGTTCTCGGTTTTCATGCGCTGAAAGGCATCGTCCAGCAACGGATACCGTTTGGGTGTCCGGCCGGCGATGCCGCGCACTTCGTCGACCCATTTGTGAAGGCGGTCGTGAATCGGTTGCGCCAGGCGTTCCTTGACGAATTCCGGCGGCGGTCCCAGCCCCTCGATCGCGACGATCTTTTTGACGGTTTCCGGATAAAGCCCCGCATACATCAACGAAATCGACCCGCCCAGGCTGTGACTGATGATGGTCACCGGCTCCATGGCCTTCTGATGGATCAGCTGGGCAATGTCGTAGATATAGTCCACTTGGTTGTAAGTGCCGCCGATCATCCACTGCGAATCGCCGTGACCGCGCAGATCCGGCGCGATGATGTGGTAGTCCTTGCTGAGATCGTCGGCTACCCAATCCCAGTTGCGGCAATGGTCACGGCCGCCATGAACCAGCAGCATGGGCGGCGCGTCTTCATTTCCCCAATCGACGTAATGCAGTCTCAGGCGCTGGGAATAATAGGTGTGAGACGTAGGACCTCTCATCATTTTCCTCAATTCCTTTCAAGATTGACCTGTTGCTAGCGCTAGAGTCGCGCAGCGTCAAACCATTCCCTCTGAAGAGGTGATCTAGGGCTGGGCCGCCGCCACATCAATGAAAATGGCAGCGAAATGGCAGACCGCCGCCGCCAGAACAAAGGCGTGCCAAATGGCAGCGTTAAAGCGTAAGTCCTTCCAGAGGTGGAACACGATTCCCACCGTATAAAGCAGACCGCCGGTCACCAGCAAGAGCATGGCATTGAAGGACATGGCTTCCGCCAAGGGCTGGGCTGCCACCACCGCGGCCCAGCCCAGTGCCACATAGAACGCCACGAACAGGCGTTTGTCGTGCCATTTCGTAAGCAATTTGAGGCTTATGCCGGAGAGTGCACCCATCCACACAAAGGTGAGCAGGACGATCGACCAATCGAATGGCAGCTTCATCGAGACAAGCGGCGTGTATGTGCCGGCGATCATCAGGTAGATGCCGGCAAGATCAATGCGGGCATAGAAGTCTGCACGGTCGATGTTGCGATTGGTGTTGTAAAGCGCCGAACAGCCGAGCATGACCAGCAACCCGGCAGCGTAAATCAGCAGCGCGGCGAGGAGCGCCGGCCCGCCATGGGCGACGGCCACGGCCAGCATCCAGGTGACGCCGATAACGGCCAACACCAAACCGATCATGTGAACGATGCCGTCCGCCAGCCATTCAATGCGATGTGTGTGAGGATACCAATCAGGCGTGATCTTGTTCGACAGTAAACTCAGAACAGCCTCGAACACACGCACCCCCTCTACGCAACACCCAAGGCTTAGCCTATCACAAAATGGGGTCAAAACCAATCGAAGAGTGTTAATATGATTAACATCAGAAAAAGTTCGTATAGGGACGATATTTATCGCTACGGCACCCGGATTTTGGGCGCAGAACGTGTCTCTTGGTCCGTCTTAGTCGTTGCGTCGACAAGAAGAATCTTTTGATTATGCCCACGTATGAAGACCGTGCATGCTCCATCGACGTGATGGGGCCGCGGTTAAGTCGACGCGTCAGGGGTGAAAATGTCGAGCTTGAGGGCCTCGCTCTCACCGAGCCACATCACACCTTGGGTGTGATCGATCCAATCATCGCCGGTTTGGGCATGCACGAAGACCGTATAGGGCCCCCGATTCAACATGAGATAGGCAATCACCTCCGAAAATTTGTCCGACGGTAAGGTGAGCTGACAGCTGCCCCGCGGATGCGGGCCGACCGGCTGCATGTGGACGCGCCCCATTTTGAGGCCGAACCGCTCCGAAGCCTGCAGGCATAATTGCTCCGCTGCACCGGACTCGGCGGCATCGAAATAAACATGGGCATGAAATCCGGTGATAGGCGGTGCCGAAGGCATAGGCGGGTCCTTTTCGGTTGCGTGTGGGCCCTGTTATGACAGGCCCCGCGATGGCTGGGCAAGTTCGGCCCAACTCTCACGGAGAGCGGTGGCCTCACCGGACAGTTAATGGTAAAAAGGCAGGATCGCCTGTGTTGAGTTGGGGGTGGCGTCATGATTCAGGGACTAGTGCGACGGATTTATGAAGTCGGGGGCACGGTGGTGGTGCCGATCGCTGCGTATTTGGGCACCGAAAATCTAACCGACACCAAGACCTTGTTGATGACCTTGCAGTTGGGTGAGGAAATCATCCTAAGCCAACCCTTGGAAATTTCTTGGCTGGCGGCGGCGGCGGCGCTTCTCCTCGCGAACCGCGGGGGCGCTGAAATCGACCGCCAGCGCATGTTGTGGTTGTTGGGCAAGTAGCGTCACACGTTTCGAGGCGTATCAGGGGGGGTCGTCATGCGTTTCTTCATGATTGATGATATTGCGACCATCGATCTGGACCGGCTTTTGGAAGCCTTACCGGGCCGGTACAGCTGGTGGGATCCGCGCAACCTTCCAGGGGTGAGCCGGCTGACGATACGCGGCCGGTATACGCTGGCCATGCTGCGCTCTCACGAGCTGCTGGTGGAATACGGCATCAACTCGCCGCAGCGCCTGGCGCATTTCATCGGGCAAGGCTTGGTGGAAACCGGGTTTCTGCAGCACACGGAAGAGAATCTGAATTACAGCGCAAATGCGTTGCGCCGCGTCTTCGGTAGGCATTTTAATTCGAACGCCGAGGCCTTGGAATACGCGCGCAAGCCGAAGCGGATCGCCAACAAGGTTTATGGCAACCGCATGGGCAATGGCGACGAAGCCTCCGGCGACGGTTGGCGTTATCGCGGGCGCGGTTTTTTCCAACTGACGGGGCGCAATAATTACGAGATCTACAGCGAAGCTTCCGGCGTCGACATCGTGGCGAATCCGGACATCCTGTCGAGAGACCTGAAAAAGTCGATCCATGTTGCTGCTGCCTTCTGGCAGAAAAATAATCTTGCTCTATATGCCGACGACAACGACATGAAAAAAGTGTCGCGCGCGATCAATTTCGGCAACCCGAATGTGGGCAAGAAAGCCCATGGCGAGGAAAAGCGGATCGAGTGGACCAAGCGCGTGATGGGGCTGCTGGACGAACCTATTCGGGTGCAGGTGGACGCCCAATCCTTCGACGATTTGGAAGTGGGCGACCGCGGCACGGAAGTGCGTGAGTTGCAGGAAAAACTGGCGCTGTTGGATTTTGCGGTCGGCAAACCGGACGGCGTGTTCGGCAAGAACACGCGCCGCGCCGTGATCATGTTTCAGTTTGAACACGATCTTGAACCAAGCGGTGTGGTGGACTTTGATACCGATCGCGCCATTGACGACGCATTGACGGACGCACGGGAAGAAAAATTCACGACGTCCTAAGCAAGCACGGGGAAGGGGG
>JANQMY010000062.1 GCA_028279895.1 Alphaproteobacteria bacterium | reverse complement strand
GCAACACCGCGCCATCGAATGTTCGGGCTTCCGGGGGCTCGACTCGTTTCCCGTCCCGAAAGTGAAACGTCTACCCATCGATTAGCCGGTCCGGGCATGTTAGGCCGCAAGCCCCATGGCATCGGCCCACATGCGCAGGTCTTGATCCATCGCCTTGCTGCGAATTCCCACGGAAACGACCAGCTCTTTCACCCCTAAACGTTCGGCCTCCGCCAGTTTTCGACCAAGTTCCGCAGGCGTTCCGCCATAGGGCAGGCCCAGTTTCAGCCGAAAGTTGTCGTCGTCGACCGAACGGCCATGCTCTTCCAACGCCTTGCGCAGCTTGTCGAGATGCGGCTCCAGATCATAATCCGCCCACCAGCCATACCAACCATCGCCCAACCGGGCGGCCCGGCGCATCGCCGCCGGAGAGTCGCCGCCGATCAGGGACGGTGGTCCGCCCGGCGTCACCGGCTTCGGCAGCAGCACCACGTCTTCGAATGACACAAACTCTCCGTCGTAAGCGGCCCGATCCTGGGTCCATGCCGCACGAACGGCTTCGATGTATTCGTCAAAGCGCTTACCGCGCCGCACGAAAGACACGCCAAGCGCTTCGTATTCTTCCGACGACCAACCGCCGCCGACGCCAAAGTCGAAGCGCCCGCCGGTGATATGGTCGAGCGTCATCACCTCTTTGGCCGTCAGCAATGCGGGGCGCTGCGGCAAGATGAGCACGCTGGTGGCAAATCTCAGGCGGGTGGTGACACCGGCCGCAACGGCGCACAGCAGCAACGGATCATAGATTCCGATAGTATCTTCCGCGTTCTGCCAAGGCGGCGTTCCATCTTCTGTGTACGGATATTTTGACACATAGACGTCGTTCGGAAAGAACACCACATGTTCGGGCAGCCAGAGGGATGAAAATCCTAGCTCTTCCGTCGCAACTGCAAAATCGCGAAAAAACGGGATGTCGCGACGCGGCGAGTTCCCGAAGGGTGCAGCGAGTCCAATTTTCATCACGCCTCCATATAGTGTTCGAGTGTTTTGTGGAAATGCCTGATGCGGCTTTCTTGATAGTTTGCCAAGGTGATGCCCGGCTTGCGCATGGTCCTGAGACCGCGCTGGATCCTCTTGAGGTTACTCGTGTCTTGGTCGGCCACAAACCCGGCAGAGCCGAGGCCCGGCGCATCGGACCAATTGTCATCGACGCCAAGCCACGTGACGGGCGGTGGCTTCGGATGGCTGCCGTCTTCCGCCTTGGCAAAGAGCAACATAATTTCCATGATCGACATCTCTGGATTGTTTCCATAAGGACGAAAACGGTAGCAGATCGGCACACCATGTCCGCGCCAGGGCGCGAGATTGGGGAACAGGAAGTATTCGATCACATCGATCACTTCGCAGTTGGATACATCGGACAGATCCCGGCCTGAGCTTTTGCCGATCTTAGCACGCGCCGCTTCCGCCAGCTTCTCGCGTGGCGCTTCTCCGGGAGCCAATTCAATATTGGTGCCGGCGTAAAACGGCATATCCCGCTGCATCTGCCGCACGGTCTCCTCGCCCGACACTTCTCCCAGGAAGGGGCTTGGCACCCCTTCCAAGGTGATCATACGGTTCACATGGCGCACGCCCGGAAAGACGTCATATTGGGTGTTCTCATCCCCCACATACGCGCTGGTCTGTGGGTGAGCCACGTGAATGTGCAGGCTTTCGATAAACGCCTCGTTCGCCAGCTTCCAATTGCACGGCATGATCTTGGCCACATGAGCGGCCTTATAGTGTTTTTCGAGCGGATATCCCTCAAAGTGGGCCGGCAAGATCTCAAGGTAGCTTTCGAGGGATTCGCAGTTCGGATCGAAATTGACGAACACGAAACCGCCCCACAAGCCCACTTTCGCTTGCGGTAAGCAAAACGTGTCCGGATCGATATGCTCAAAGTCCCAAGCGCTCGGAATATGGCTCAATTGTCCGTCGAGCCCCCACGTAAACCCGTGGAACGGACATTTGAAACGATCCACATGCCCACCTTCCGTGCGCAACAATACACCGCGATGCAGACAAGCATTGACGTAAGCCCGAATGGTATCCGGGGCCGTCCGGGCGACAATCAGAGATTCGTCCGCAATTTCATACACAATGTGGTCGCCCACATTGGGGATTTCCTCCTCGCGGCAAGCGACCTGCCACACTTTACGCCAGACCTTCTCAACCTCGCGGTCATGCCATTCCTGCGAAAAGTAGCGTTCGATCGGGATGTCTTCCGACCCGAGGCCCTGAGCCGGCGATTCTAAACGCAGGATGTCGGGCGCCGGTTTGGAGTCCTGCGAAAGAACGTCCTGCACGGATGGCCGAGGCCGCTCGCCCGGTCGAGCTTTTGCTTTTCCGATTGCCGCTTCGGTCATGTGTCCTCCCTTATTCGGCCCAGGAGCCGGTGTTAACTGGTTCATTCCATCTGTTTGCATCAGCACCGATGCTTGTCACTTGCGCTATGAAACCATATGAATGGATTATGGTCAAAACGAAATTTGATCTCGGGTCACGCGGCGCTGTGTTGACAAGAACTGCGAACACTCCGTAGGTCTCCGATCGCAACGAAGGACAAAACTCTCTTGCGTAATATTGAAGCGGCGAAGAAAGAACAGACCACAGGGGAGGTCTGGCGAGCGATCGATTTGGTCTGTGATCGATGGGTAAATCTCATTATGCACAGCATCTTCGTCGGGCAGCGGCGCTTTGCCGATCTTTTGAAGTACACCGGCATGGCGCGCAGTTTATTGGCCAGCCGGCTAAAGCGCATGGAAGAGTTCGGGTTGATTTTCCGCCGGCCGTACCAAGACAAACCGGTGCGCTACGACTATCGCCTGACCGATATGGGACGGGACTTGTTCGACGTGTCCATGATGATCGTGCGCTGGGAAAAGCTCTGGCATGACGATGCGAAAAACCCGGTTTTGCGCAGTTCACACACTCTTTGCGGAAAAGTTTTTACCGCCGAATGCCGTTGCTCTGAATGCGGAGAGATTGTTACCGGACGAGACGTCAAAGTCGTTCTCGGAACGTCGAGGCGAGAGGGTGCGCCCGCTCAGCGAGGCAGCGACTTCCGTCGCTCAAAGATCAAAAGCAGCTCTTTGGAAACCATGGTCCCCATGCTCGAACGCAGCATGGAAATCTGGGGCGATGCCTGGAGCGTTAATGTTATTTCAGCGGCATTTTGCGGCATAGACCGCTTCAGTGCATTCGAAGAAGCGCTGGACATCGCTCCCAACATCCTCACCGACCGGCTGAACAGGCTGGTCGATCTGGGCATTTTGGAGCGGCGCAAATATCAGGAGCGTCCCGACCGGAAGAGTTATCACATTACCCGGAAGGGGCATGATCTTTACCCTGTCATCCTGATGCTGATGAAATGGGAAAGCAACTGGCTGACCGACGGGCGGAAATCGGGCCCCCGCCTGATCCATACGGTTTGCGGACGCCGTTTTACACCAATTGCCACCTGCAGTGAGTGTCACGAGCCGATTATCGGCCGCGAGGTCAAATTGGGCGTCCCGCCCTCGAATCGGGCGGGAAAAACCAAGGCCAGGCGGCCCTAATTCCCAGCCCCCGGCACCGGCAGGATCGGCATCGCCACACATGGCATTTTGATGCATCCATTGGGCGGTTTTCACCACCAGGCGTCTCTACTTCTTGCGCAACCGAGGTTATGGCTTGCACTATTGAACTCTGTCCAGTACGATAGTTTCATAATAAAAGTCACGTATCACGCGAGTCCGATGACTCGATGTCTGGGTTAGGGGGATAGACGATGCCAAAACCAGGACTGACACCAAAAAACATTTCGATCGGCGCCGCGCTTTTGGCTGCAAGCCAATTGGCGGGTTTCACACCGGCGAGCGCTCAGCTCGACGAAATCATCGTGACCGCTCAAAAGCGGGAACAACGCGCGCTGGAAGTACCGGTTTCCTTGTCAGCCTTTTCAGGCGACGCCTTGCAGCGTGCGGGCATCACGGATGTCCGGAACCTGTTTTATGTGGCACCGTCGGTCAGCTTTCACGGCTCCGTCAACTCTGCCGGAGAAAGCTTGCGCATACGTGGCATTGGCAGCGCCGGGTTCTCTAATGGTGTGGAACAAAGCGTCTCCACAATCTTGGACGGTGTCGTCACCGGCCCGAGCGGTTCGGGCTTGAGTGAAATGTGGGACATCGACCGGGTTGAAGTCTTGCGCGGACCGCAAGGGACCCTATTCGGCAAAAACGTGTCCGCCGGTGCGATCAACATCGTATCGAAGAGCCCCACCGATGAATATGAGGCGGCCGGCAACATTCGCTACGGCACCCGATACGAATCAACCCGCATCGAGGGTGTATTAAACGCACCGTTCACAGACGAATTTAAGGCCAGGGTCTCCGGCTTCTTCTTGAACGACGGCGACGGCACGGTCGAGAACGTGATCCTTGACCGGTCTGTCAATCGCAAGGAACGTTTTGGCATTCGCGTTCGTACGGATTATTCCAGCGGCCCCTTGTCTATCGATGTGAGCGCCTCTTGGAACGAAAGCGACGATATTTGCTGCACGCGGACGTTTACACGAACGGATCCGATCGCAGTCCCAACCACGGCCATCGCCCTGGCAGGCGCGAACAATGTGACGATTTCACCCCGTAACAGGCAATCGATCAGTAGCGGCCTCGATACGGAACGCACACGGACGGGACACGTCGCCATCGAAGGCGCCTGGGAATTCAACAGCGGACATGTGCTGAAATCCATCACCGGTTATCGGAATTGGCTGCAGCGCGACCGCACCGATGCCGATCAGCTGCCGATCGATTTGCTTGACGATTCCGTAGCGAAGCGCGATCTGCGGATCTTCTCGGAAGAAATTCAGTTCCTCTCGCCCTCCGGCGAGAAGCTCGAATATGTGCTCGGTCTTTACTACTTCAACCAGCGCTTCCAGGAAGACCAGATCCTGGCCGGCGGATTTGGCGGCGGCGTTTCGGAGCAATCCTTGCCGCTGGTGAAAGTCAACAATGCCGCGGTCTTTGGCCAGGCAACATATAATTTCACGGAGCAGTGGTCGGCCTTCTTGGGCGCTCGGTTTCTTTGGGAAGAAATTGAAGCCACCGGCGCCAGGACCGGCAATCTACCCATTCCGGCATTCTTGAACGATCAGTTCAATGATCGCTCGGCCGAAGACACGGACTGGGTGGGCACGGCTGGTATTCGATACTTCCCGACCCAAGAAAACATGCTCTATTTCTCATTCTCGCGGGGCTATAAGGGGCATGCCATCGACACCTCCATTGGTGGCCCGTTCTTTACGTCGACGTCTCTGGCCGATCCGGTTCTCGATCCGGAAACGGTGATCAGCTTCGAGCTGGGGTCGAAGAACAGCTTCTTTGACGGAAGACTGACAGCCAACTTGGTCGGCTTCTACTCCCGTTTCAAAGACTTCCAAGCGTCGGCGTTCGACGGCACCTCCAACAGCTTTGTGTTCCGCAACGCCGGCATTGTGGAAGTGATGGGCTTGGAACTCGATCTTGTAGCGAACCCGTGGGAAGGGGCAACTCTGACCGCCGGTGGCGCGTGGGTGGACGGCGAGTTCGTCGAATATGAAGGCGCCCCCTGCACCGTAGGCCAGACCGCTGCAGCCACCTGTTCGGCAGCCACCGGCGGACAAGACCTGTCGGGCGCGCGGCTCAATGAAAACCCCGAATTCCAGTTCACGGTGACGGCACGGCAGGAATGGCAAGTACCGAACACCAATGACATGCGTGTCTATGCGTTCGGCAGCTTCGCGTGGCGCGACGATGTGGTGTTCGACGGTGACCTGGACCCACTGACCACTCAGGAAGCCTATGGCGTAGCCGATTTCCAGATTGGGCTGATCCCCAATGAAAGCGTCGAGATTGTCGGTTTTGTGCAAAACGCCTTCAACAAGGACTATGCCTTCCGCATCATCGATGCCCCGTTGAACACGGGGGCCTTTGCTTCCTACCTTGCACCGGAACGCACCTTTGGGGTTGAATTGCGGTTGCGTACCCCCTAGGTCCCACCGCGAAGCTCCATGGACAGGTCACATCCAAATTATGCTCAAATCGTCGACGGCGTAACCCAGACTCTTCTGGGTTACTGCCAGTTTCTCGACGAAGCCCGCGTGGATGATTTTGTCGATCTGTTCACGGAAGACTGCGTGATGGAAGAGGGCCGAAAGGCGGAAGGCCGCCAGGAAATTGAAAGGGGCGTCAAACGGGTGATTGCCCTGTTTCAATCCACCAGCCACCACCTTTCCAATGTGCGGGTTACACCGATCGACACGCACTCTGCCGACTCACTGGCCTATTGCTATGCCTGGCACCTGGAACATGACGGCACCCATCTTGAAATCTGGGCACGATATGTCGACCGCTTGCGGCTGGAAAAAGACGGCCGCTGGCGTATCCAACATCGGATCGTGCAAGTCGCCGGCTTCCGCGGCCGCGACAAACTTGGCTTGCCGCGTGTCCCCCGGGAAGAGATCAAAGACTGATCGATCGGGACGGGCCCACACCGCCTTAACGCTTAGAGCGTTTTACTGCCTTATTGAATCGTTCTAGCTCGCAAGCTTCAAGCGGGCCGCGATATTGTTGCGTTGCATATTTGACGACCCGCCGACAATCGGCCAACACACGATGTCACGCATATAGCGTTCCATGTCGTATTCTTCCGCCAACCCATAGGCCCCCATCACGCGCTGACAGGACATCACGATTTCGACTGTGGTGTCGGCGATAAAGAGTTTAGCCATCGAGGTTTCGACCGCACAGGGTCGATTTTCATTGGCCAGCCAAGCCGCGTGATAGAGCATGTGGCGGCAAGCCATAAGCTTTGTGCGCGCATCGACCAGAGCATGGCGCACAGCCTGATGTCCCGAAATGACGCCACCGAACTGTTTACGTTCCTGGGCATATTGCCATGCATCTTCGACGGCGGCCGTCGCAATGCCCAGCGCGCAGGCCGCGGTTTCCAGCTTTTCCACATCCAAGGCTGGGCCCGCCAACATCTGCCATCCCTTGTTCCACCCTTCTTCGCCACCCAGCACGTTCTCGATCGGTACTTCCACATCGTCAAAGATCGTGTCCGTCGTTTCGGCATAGCGAATGCTGGTGTGCCGGATCGGCGTCATGGTGATGCCCGGTAAATCTGTTGGTACCAGGATGAAGGACAAGTTCTTGTATTTGGGCGCATCCGCATCGGACCGGGCAAGACACAGCACATAATCCGAATCTTTTGCCGCCGTGCACCAACGTTTCGTGCCATTAACGATGACCTTTCGCCCGTCTGCCGACTTCCGCGCAGTGGTACGCACATTGGCCAATTCGCCGCCCACATCGGGTTCCGACAATCCATAGGCAAAGATCACGTCGCCGTTGACGATCCGGGGTAGCAATTCGCTCTTCTGTTCGGGCGACCCGCTTTCCGAGATGTTCAGGCCGCCGTAAAAGGCACAATGGATGTAAGGCCCCGCCAACGCCGTGCTTTTCCGGCACAATTCCTCGATCACCGCGACCGCCGCGACAATGTCGCGGCCGCTGCCGCCGTGGCTTTCATCCACGGTCAACCCGCAAACCCCCAAATCCGCCAGCTTGCGGAACACATCTTTCGGGTAGCGGCATTCGCGATCCCATTCGCGAACGCTTTCGCGGGGCGCTTCGGCTTCTACAAAACGGCGGAGCGTTTCGCGAAGCATGGTGATGTGTTCCGGTTCGTCTTGAAAATACATGCTGTGGTTCCGTTGACGTCATTGACGGGTCCAAACCGGCTGCTCGGACAGGCGTCCGGATCCGGCTTTTCACGCCCTATCAAACACAATATCCGGTCCGTGTCACCTTGCTGAAACGCTGCAGGTAGCTTGCTTCCAACGGCGATTGCCCGTAGAGCGCTTCATGGTCATATTGAATCGTTCTGACGGCGCGAGTTTTTGTCAGGACAAGGAGGGCACCGATGAGCGTAGTGGGACTACGGTCGAGGCGGCCGACACTGTCCTGGCAAAAAAGCGCCCGTCCCTGCGGGTTGCCCGGCGGTGAGCGTCCGCAGCGTTGCGGTCCTCACCCGATGCCCCACATCGCGTTTCAAACCGCGCCTTGCGGAGACACTCACCGCTGGACAACAGAACTGTTTCAATATGACCATGAAGCGCTCTAGGAACCAAATCCGCCGCCGCCACCGCGGAAGCCGCCGCTGCCGCTCAGGCCGCTGCTCGGTTGCCGTGGTTTGTGCTCGTTCAGCGCCCAGTCGATTTCGTAGCCGGCGATTCCACTTGCGTCGGCAATACGATTTCCGAGTCGCGACCGGGCGTAACTCTGCAGGTGGCTGATCAATTTTGCGTCATCATTGTCGAAGACAGCCCGGTATCGGTCGTACACCCATGAGACGGTGGGCCGATCTCCGGTTTTCAGGACGCCGTTACGGCCGTTGATGTACTTGCCCGCAGCGTCGTCCAGCCTCTCCATCACATTGTTCCCGCGAAAGGCACGGAGTTGCAACGCCGGTGCGCCTTTGGCCGGTAAAAAGATGCCGTAAATGACGCGTGGGTCTTTCCATTCGGTGAGCAGAATGTCGAAAGCAATGTCCGAAAGGGAGAGTGAAACACCTTCTACAGTGATGTTCTTCCGCGTCCATGCCCCACCGTCCGTGGTGATTAAAGTTTCCACGCGGCGCATAGGATAGGCACTCAGTGTTTCGCGCAGCGCTGCCACATTGTGAAGATTGAGCCAATAAGCCAACTGTTCGTTCCGGTTCAGTTGAGAAACCGGAATGGCCTCGAGATAGCGTACATAGTCGTCAAGGAACTTGGCGCCACGGCTGCCCATTGATTGATAGGCAAGGGTGGTTCTCGACCCTTTTTTGTCGCCGTAGCCTCCGAAAAAGACATCCAGAGGGCTGTAGTCCGGAGCTTGGGTGCTTTGCGGATTATGCGCCGACCAGCGGCTTTCAGCAGCTGTCGTCTGGATTCCCAGAACAGTCCACATCAAGGCGATGGCGACCGCCGATATAATTGTGCGGTGTCCCACAATGGAATATTGGGTCATCAAGTCTCTCTCCTCGCGTTCAAAGAGTATCCAGGTCACCGGAGCGACAGAGCGAATTCGCCGCGTCATGCCCCTCGAAACAATCTTGCAAACTCTTAGAACGGTTGTGCGCCCATGCGAAAACACCTGCGTACAACTTCGCTGAATTCTTTGTGAGATCGAGTCGACGCGATGCACACCTTGCCCAAGCGGCGGTCGCCCTATTTCGGACTTACAACCTTGGGTATTATCCGTCGACCGCGTCGCCGCATTCGTTAATTCCCTTGATGGGAGAGTTTTTCCAATTTTTCTGCGGAAAATTGCGACCTTTGAGCACAGGTCGCGTGCGCAGAGGTAAAATATTCTGCAACTGTGATGCAACTATAAATTCTTTCTAAACCTTATACCGTTACCGTCGCAGATTGTCGGGACGGACATTCCTGTTCCTAGCCCGGGTCGTTCTCAATATCGGTGAGGCGGTTGAGAGATGGGCGCCCGGACTCTTTAACTTTTTGATCACAGCGTGCGGCTGGCGCAGAGCTAGTTGCGCGATACAGGGCATCCGATGTCCACGCGAGTGGTTTGATGGCGCGGTTTTTATTGGTACACGGATCATGGCATGGCGCTTGGTGCTGGGACCAGGTTTCAAAGCATCTGACGTCAGCGGGGCATATGGCGCGCGCTATGGATTTGCCGGGCCATGGCGAAAACGCTCGCAATCCGGCCGACGTGACTCTGGCTCACTATTCGGCGGCCATCCAGGCGGAGATAGAGGAAATGGGTGGGCCGGTGATTCTGGTCGGTCATAGTATGGGCGGTGTCGCCATTTCTGCGGCCAGCGAAGATATTGCCCCCAACATTTCCAAGTTGGTCTACGTTGCGGCGCTTGTTCCGCAGCGGGACGACACACTGCTCGATCTCACCGAGAAACATATTCCGGCCCCTCGGATGCTGGACCTTTCTATGGAGGTTGATGGCTTGGTTGGGTCCATTAAGCCGGATTGCGCGCATGATCTTTTTTATTCGGATTGCGACCGGGAGGTGTCGGCGCGGGCAACCGGCCAACTCGGGCCGGAACCCTTGATGCCGCTGTTGACGCCCGTGAGAGTGTCCGAGGAGAATTTCGGGGCAATCCCAAAAACCTACATTGAATGCACCAAAGATAATGCGATCCCGTTGGGTGCGCAGCGTGCGATGCTGAGGGATGCGCGCATCACCGACGTGATTAGTCTGGCGTCAGGCCACTCGCCCTTTTTGTCGATGCCGCAGCAATTGGTAGACATTCTCTTGTCTCTCCAGGACGCTGAAGCAGCTTAGGCATCCTGATCGCCTCATCTGAACTCGCTGCCTTTGTCAGTTAATCGTTGACTTCCACAAGCGGCGCGCCACCATGCCCAAAATCTTTAACATGAGTGGGTGGCTCCTATGCCGTTTCTCGATCGAAAAACGCACAAACTGTATTACGAAGCTGTCGGTGAAGGGCCATGCATTCTTCTTACCCATGGTTTCAGTGCGACCAGCGCGATGTGGCGGGATCAATTGCCAACTCTTTCTCAGACCCACAAAGTGATTGTGTGGGATATGCATGGGCATGGCGCAACCGAGAGTTCGAATGAACCGGCCCATTATTCCGAAATCGAAACCGTTGCGGACATGGCCGCCCTTTTGGATGCCAACGGCGTCGAACGTGCTGTCGTTGGGGGGCTGTCTCTCGGGGGTTATATGTCCTTGGCGTTCAATTTGACATATTCGGAGCGAGTCTCGGCGCTCATGTTGTTCGATACAGGGCCCGGATTCAAAAAGGACGAAGCGCGGGCGGCATGGAATGCACGGGCAGAAAAAACAGCGGAGAGTTTTGAGGCAAAGGGATTGGATACGTCTGCTTCTGCCGCTGCCGAAGTTCGGTTGGCCAAGCACACCTCAGCGTCGGCTCTGGCGCGTGCGGCTCGGGGCATGCTGGCACAAAGGGATGGACGGGTGATCAATGCACTTGGCAACATCCGCGTGCCGACGCTTGTGTTAGTGGGAGCGGACGACACGCCCTTTCTGGCGGCGACGGACTACATGGCCTCTAAAATCCCCAATGCCACCAAAGTTGTCATTGAGGGGGCCGGGCATGCCGCGAATATCGATCAGCCCTTATCTTTCAATAATGCAGTGAAGAATTTTCTTGCCCAACAGGTGGTCAAACAATGACGGAGAAATTGTGTCTGCTGTTGTTCGAAACTGCTTACGAACGGATCGGCCGTCGTCTCGAAAAATTCGCTTCGATGGTCGAATTCTGCCGTATGACAAAAGACGGCGAAATACATACGGACACAGGAACGGTGGACGCCGAATCGTTTGACCCTAACTTGGCGTGGCTGTCCATGGATCTGATGTACCACGGAAAAGTGCCGGACTTTGTGTCGCTTGTGACCGGTTCAGACGAGTTGCAATGGGTTCAGACGGCCAATGCCGGATTAGATAATCCGGTCTACGGACGAATTGCCGCCACGGGTACGCGCCTGTCGAACAGCGACGCACAGGCACTGCCCATTGCTGAATATGTGATGGCGCATGTGTTGTCCTTTTTTCAGGATATAGAGGGTCGCCGGCAAGCGCAGCGGGATTCAAAATGGCGCTACCGACCGTTTCGGGAAGTTAGCGGAACGCGATGGTTGATCATCGGTTTTGGGAATATCGGCCAGCGAATTGCCGCCCGCGCCCGTCCTTTTGAGGCGCAGATAGTTGGTGTGCGCCAGTCCGGGGCAAGTCATCCGGCAGCAGATGAAATTGTGACACAGAGTGACATGTTGGCACAATTACCCCAGGCCGATGTGGTTGTGCTGGCCTGCCCGATCACTCCGGAAACTGAAGGCATGGCCGATGCCAACTTCTTTAGCGCCATGAAAGAAGGGAGCGTTTTAGTGAACATTGCCCGGGGCGATCTTATCGATGATGAGGCGCTGTTGGCCGGCCTTGCTCAGGATCGGCCGGCGCATGCGGTGCTCGATGCGTTTTCGACGGAACCTTTGCCGAAGGAACACGCTTTCTGGTCCCATTCGAAGGTAGCCCTCACCGCGCACACGTCGAATGCCGGCAGCGGTCTGTTAGCTCGGGGGGATGATTTGTTTGTGGATAATCTCGCCAAGTATTTGGCCGGTAAGCCGCTCCTCAATGAAGTCGATATGGCGGCCGCCTTTCCGGGCGTCGGTAAAGCGAAATGACGGCGGACGGGAAATCCCGGCACGTTGTGGTGACGGGCGCGTCTACGGGAATCGGCCGGGCCTGTGCCGAATATTTGGTGGCCCGGGATTTCGTGGTATGGGGAAGCGTGCGCAAACCGGAAGATGCAGACCGGCTGCTTCAATCGATGGGAGAGCGGTTTCACCCGCTTCTGTTCGACGTTACAGATCCGGAGGCGGTCCGGAAGGCTGCCGAGAAAGTGGCAGCAGAGATCGGCACGGGTGTTTTAGCCGGCCTGGTCAACAATGCAGGTGTGGCGGAATCCGGCCCGTTGAGCGATATCGACGTCGAAAACGTCCGTATGCAGCTCGACATCAACGTGCTGGGTCCGTTACATGTAACACAAGCATTTCTGCCTCTCTTAGGGACGGACCGCCAACGCCAGGGCGCGCCCGGCCGTATCGTCAATATGAGCTCTGTCTCCGGAAAACGTGCCCTGCCGTTTCTCGGGCCCTATGCCATGTCCAAATTCGCGCTTGAGGCACAATCCGATGCCTTGCGGCGTGAGTTGATGCTGTACGGCATAGATGTGATCGTGGTTGAGCCAGGGCCGGTCGTGACGCCGATTTGGGATAAAGCGGCCGAGATTGACGTGGCGGCTTACGAAGGCTCGGACTATTTCGGTATTCTAGAGAAGTTTAAGGATGTCAGCGTCGAGCGCGGCAGGGACGGGTTGCCGCCGGAAGATGTGGCACAAAAAGTCTACGAGGCTTTGACGTTACCCAAACCGCGCACACGATATGTGGTAACACGGAACAAGTTTCTCACCTGGCACTTGATGTCCCTGTTGCCGGATCGTGTGCTGGACCGGTTGATTGCGCGCCAGCTTGGTCTTATGCCCAAATCCTGACGCCGGGATCGTTTAAATCTCCTGTCCGCCCTTTTTGAGCAGTTCTTCGATCAGTTCTCGGGCGATGAGATCTTGGCTGTCGCCTCCACCAAACATGAGGGCGCCCGACGAAAACGTGGTGCCGAAGGTGCGGGCGAGATTGACGGTTTGACCGACACCCGAAATGAACTGCCGGTCGTTTAAAGCTGACAGTGGGTGAATGTAGGTGGCCCACACCACGCCGTTTGCGACCGCATATCGGGCGTCCAGTGCGGAATCGAAGTTTGCTTGCATGAGGCGCTGAAGCAGATCGGAAGAGAGGGTGTTGGCATTTTCAACCGGCACCAAAACCCGCATTCGGTCTGCTTTCTCGTCCGTGATGACCCGCACCGGCACGTCGCTGACCGAGAATTCCCACATGTTTTGGTCGTTATAGGCAATGTTGGTGCCGATTTTCTCGATGATGCCGTTGAGACGTTCATTTGTCATGGCGTCCGGCCCTGTGACCAAGGGGTCGATTACCCGTTCCGTCGGCGTGTCGCCTTGTTCCGGTAGGTCATTCGGTCCGCCTTCAAGGCGTTCGTCTATGTCGGGCGTGCCGCTTTGCGAAAGGGCGGTGTGGAGCGGTGCGCCAGCCAGACCGACTATCAACGCCAACATAGTTAGTTTCAAGCGGTTCGCCATTGCCATAAGCCTCGTTTTGCCGTTGCTGCGGGTGATCCCGAAGCATCTCCAGCCGACGCGTGCCGTCAAATGAAGATTTAGTGAGGTGTCAACGGCGTTACCTCTATGCGGCGCCCGAGAGCTTCTGGTGAAGCCGGTTCATGCCTTTGATCCAGCGGTCGTAATCTGCGGTTTTGCGGCGCATATATTCGAGAACTTCCGGATGCGGAAGAATGGCAAAGCGTTCTTCCCGCAGGCCTTCGATCACCACGTCTGCCAGTTCTTCAGGTTCCATCATGCCGTCGGTGGCCGCGGCGCGAATGCCCGGATCGTCGGCGTTCTCCGTCATGGCTGTGCGCACGGCTTGCGGACATAGCATAGACACGCGAATGCCTTGATGAGCGTAGGTAAGCGCCAGCCATTCGCCGAAGCCGACGGCAGCGTGCTTCGTTGTGCCGTAGGCAGCGCCGCCGACCTGATTGAGCAGTCCCGCGGCGGATGCCGTGTTCAGGAAATAGCCACTGCCGCGCTCAATCATTTTTGGTACCAGATGGCGGGCGGCATAGACATGGGACATGACATTCACGTCCCAGCTTAGCTGCCATTCCTCATTGGGCGACGACAGGTCGGGCGCCCGGCCGATGCCGGCATTCGAACAGAATAGATCGATGGGGCCGATTTCCGCCTCGGTCCGGTCGATGACGGCC
>JANQMY010000022.1 GCA_028279895.1 Alphaproteobacteria bacterium | reverse complement strand
AGGCGCAAAGCAACCCGCGGCCTGCGCCATCTGGGCGCGCGTCTCGCCCGAAGTGGAAGCGCGGCTTACGCAAGCGGGCCCGCGCGCGCGCCTCACGCTTCAGGATTGGCGCTCAGGCGACAAGCCCTACCTCATCGAAGTGATCGCACCCTTCGGCGGCGCCGACAAGGTCAAAGCCGAATGGGAAGAGGTGATTGGGAAAGGGGCGTAGGGGGGGTAGGTTGAAACACACAATAATCGTCATTTTGGTCCTGGCATTTTCATCACCGAGCCCATCATCTCAGTTGCAGGCTGGTGAGAGTGAGTCGGATGCCATTTCCGTCGTATCGAGGGAAACCCTTTACGAATACCTGGCTTCCAATTTTGTATTTCGGCACTGCCAACCATGGCTCGCACTGGGCCTTGCAATGCAACAGCAGAGTATCGATCGTTACCGTCAGTGTGAGGTTCATGCTCGCGATCTAATTCAAGTTGTTCTGCATTTGCGAAGTGATGGTGAAGTAACGAGGGAATATCTTTTCAACCTCGGAGATCGGATCAAGGTGTTTGATGATCCAGTACTCTATTTTGCGTGGCTCGAAGTCGCTTCCGGTGAATTTGGTGATTGGCAGTGGTTTGTCGATTCAATCGAGTACGGCGTGAATGTAGTTGGCTTTGAGGGGCGGCACGATTCATCCCTGGTGCAGGAATATATAGACGAGGCATTTAGAAATGCCGGACGCAGATTTAATGGTGGAAGAACCCAGATTCATAGCCTGTTGGATCATTGGTTCTCGATCGCAGAACAACTTCACTATGATTCTGCTAAACGCGCGTCAATCTTGACGTTTGCCGCACGACTGGCAACGAACTCTGGTCACGAAGTTTTGGCCACCCAACTACTTCGCCAGTCCATCGATGAGTTTGAAAACTCACAATACGATGAGATCGAACTCATCCTTGCACTTCGAGCTGCAGCTACATTGATGTTCCAAAATAATCAGCATGCACTTGCAGAACAGTACACCGACAGAGCAAACGAAGTACTCCAAGAGTATATGGACGAATCAAACGACTGAAGTTTACTCAAAGCCAAAATTAAGGACATGTAATGCCAGAGGCTCAGAACATTTGGACCGATGAAGCGAGACAAGAATTTCTCCGTGACATGTCGATGCTTAGGGACCACGCGTGGCCCCTTGTCGGCATTGCCGTCTTTTCATCGGGCACCTTTGGCTTTCAAGGAACGGATGATGCTCTTCGGCAAGAGGCAATTGCAAATCTCCAACCCCTCTCTACGCTTCTAACCGAGAAGTGGGGTCCGTATGGTGTTACAATTCTTACCCCGGAGTGGATATTTGACAATTGGGGGTTCGAACCGCCCTATTATCGGAACGTACTTGCAGAGCTCGATCCAACGTGGGACCAAAGTATTCTCTTATTCAATGATGCTGATGGTGACATTGGAAATGCCGCTGGCGCACCAATTGGCAATATTGCTTACTATCTATTGCCGGAGATTGCGAGTTTCGAAGATTTCATTCGTTTTACGAATAGCAGTGCCTTTGTGTCGCAACAGGCGCGGAGCTTTTTCTTCAATCAAGTAACTTTGGATCAATACTTCGAAACAAACGGCACACCGCACGGCATCCCAGTTGATGAACTGACGTTCCGAGGAATCCTGCCCGTGGTCGGAGGTTCTGAGGTTTTCACGGACTTGCCAGGCACGATGCTCCTTTCTGGATTGCACCTAACTGATGGGCAGCCAGGTTATGAGAGAGTCGAAATCTGGGGCGACAGAGACGGAGACGGCACGATTGAGTTGGTTGGCTACTTAGATCTTGATCGATATGAAGACAATCGGCCTCAGAATTTAATCCTTCCTCCCGAAAACAATCCCTGTTTCTCTGCTGGCACGCTGATCAAGCTGGCCGATGGTTCGCAAAAGCCCATTGAGGAGATCAATGTTGGCGATCTCGTTCTTTCTTTTGATCCGCAAACAAATGATTTGTGCGGGAACTTCGTTGCGAACACATTCGTGAAGCACTCGGATATTCTGGTCCGTGTTAACGATACGCTCACGACGCCCACCCACCCCTTCTTTACGATGGAACGCAAGTTCGTGCCGGCGGGCGAGCTTACGCCGCTGACGGAACTCATGGGGGAGTCGGGCGAGGGGGTCTCGATCCAGCGATTGGAACTCATTCAAGAACCGACCGTTGTCTATAATTTCGAAGTCGAGAAAACACATACCTATATTGCTGACGGCTACCGCGTTCACAATACGTGTTACCTAGCACAGCTCGGCGGCGTCTATTTTTACATCAGCGACAATGTGGCTGATACGGGATGGCGGGCAATTGCATTCGATGAGGAAGCAAACACAGTCACCTATATTTTTGATCGATTAGATCAAGATGGCCGTCCGATAACAAAGACGGCAGCAATAACAGAAATTCAAGAGATGCCGGAAAACGCGACCGGCGCAGATATCGAAGCAATAATTGAGGCTGTCCTTGGCATCGATCTTCCACGGGCGTTCGACATTCCGGAAGAGCGTCTGGACGAACTAGGTCTCGGCAAAGGATCGGAGGCCGACCTTGCATTCGAATACTACTTCGAGTTTCGGGAACAGCTCAGAGAAGTTGAAGTTTATGGCGGACTTGGCGCGAGCCTGGGCTCGTCGCTTGGAAACTATTTGGCTGGTGATGATGTTTTTGCGCAGCTCGCCGCAGGAACAATCGGCAGCGTGCTTGGGCGGAACTTTGCAGAAGTAGCGGCGTCACTTCTGACAGGCGATGACGGCTATGTTAACAACTTGATCGTCGTCTCAACATCCGACTTCGGTACGGAGTTGGCCGCAGAGATTGAAGACCAAGTAATCAGTTTCGCTACGTCAGTCGTTATTGGCGAGGTGGCTGATGCGCTTGGTCTTGAGGGCGACACTGCTGGCGTTTTCACCTCCGCGGCATCAAGTTTCACGACACAGTTTATTGAACTCGCTCGCGCTACTTCAGTTAATTATGCCTTCAGTGTGGCATTCCAGAATTTCGGTAACTACGGTTCCGCTTCGGACCCGCAAAACATCTACGCGAATGTAGGTGGGGCGGTTGCATCCTATCTCGGTGCGAGCCTCGCCAATGAAATCATCGCGCCGACATCTGCCGAATCTTCTCTGTTTGCTTCTTTTGGCTCAACGATTGCTACCTTTGCTCTTAATCAAGCATTTGGGCAGGCGGCCGGGTTGCTGGGTAGTGTGCTCTTGCCCGGTGTTGGCGCCTTTTTCGGTACGCTTTTAGGCACCGCCCTCGGCAATCTATTCTTCGGTCAAGACGAGCCGCCCCTGCCCCAAGCCGACGCGGAAACGGTGCTCGAGTTCATCTCCGGGCGCTATCAGGTGGGCGAGGTCAACGCCAACATCACCGGTTCGCCGCACTACGTTCACTCGATTGCCGATCAGGTCGCTGGGATCATCAATTCGTATATCGACATGATTGACGGGCGGAATGCCAATGGCGTCGCCCCGTCACTCACCTTCGGATACAAAAAGAACACCGATAATCTTTACGTCAAACATGGAAATTACGTGCCGAACCCGTTGTCACCGGACGAGTTCATCGATCTCGGCTTCGAAACCGAGTTCGATGACATCAACGAAATGATCGACTACGGCGTCAAGCTGCTAATCGCGCAAACCACCATTGCCGGTGGCGACATGTACCTGAAGCGCGCGATCTATCAGACCTTCCAAGACCCAAACGGCAGCATGATCGATCTCATGAGTAATCTTGCGATTGCCGAAGACCTCAGCAAGTACATGCAGAACAAAGAGGTTATCGACGCCATCATTGAAGCCCAGCCCAATTCCGCCTTCGCGGCAGGGTGGATCGTCACGCTCTTGCAGGCGCAGGAACTCGGCATCACGGATTGGCTTCCCACCGACTACATAGGCGGCATGCAGGGGCTGCTCGCATCCTTGGGCGTGGGCTTTGAAAGCGGGCTCCACGATCTCGTGAGTGTGGAGGTCTCTGAGAGGGGCGATGACCTGATCGTTTCATTTGCCGACGAAAATAGTGAAGTTCAAACCATAACGATCGATGATTTTGCAGACGCGTTTAATCTCAATTTGATTTCGGGCGAAAGGCCGGTAGGTGCAGCCCTCATCAATCCGGGGACTGAGCAGCCTGGACCCTTCCCGGCGGGCACCGTGTTTGGCACAACTGGCAATGATTTCTGGATCAGTAATGATACCAAAGGCGCAACCTTTTTTGATACGACGAATGGTCCTGGGCCATACGGTTGGTTCAGTAGTATCCTAGGTCCCGAAACGTTGCCCAACGCTTCGCACGATTTTCTCATCGGCAATATTGGCAACGATCATATCGAAGGCTGGTACGGCTGGGACTGGATCGAGGGCCGCGAGGGTGATGACTACCTTGACGGCGGCGAAGGTGATGACGTCCTGCAAGGTGGTGCTGGCGACGACACGCTGGTCGGCGGTAATGACGACGATATGCTCTATGGCGGCGCGGGAACGGACACCATTGGTGGCGACGGCGGCCATGACATGATGTTCGGCGGCGCTGGTGATGACGCGCTAACTGGCGGCTTCGGCAACGACGTTCTGGATGGCGGGACAGGGGTGGACAACCTTGATGGCGGCGATGGATTTGACCGCGCGGCCTATATCTCATCCACGGCATCTGTAACGGTTGATCTTTCCAATTCGTCGAACAATGTAGGCGACGCGCTCGGTGATATCTATTCCAGCATTGAAGGCGTTATAGGGTCTCAATTAGACGATGTGCTGACTGGGGATGCTGGCGACAACGTCTTGGAAGGCGCTGGTGGCGCGGACATGATCGATGGTGGTGCTGGAAACGATACGGCGGCCTATTCACGCTCATCCGGTGCGGTGACAATCGATCTTGATGCGCAAACCGCAGAAGGTGGCGATGCCATGGGCGATACGCTTTCAGGCATTGAGAGTGCTACCGGGTCAGCGTTGGACGACACGATTACGGGCAGTTGGGATATCAATGTGCTTTCCGGCGGGGCGGGGAACGATACCTTTGTCGGCGGCAAAGAAACCACGACCGGTACAGCACCGGGTCCTAATACGCCTCAAGCGCCCGGTGGCAATGCCACCGGGTTTAACGTGGAGTTCTACGTCCACACGACGACGCTTCTCGACATTTTTCAAGCTGGTAAGCACGTTCACGGCAGTGATCCCACCCATACCGCCAGCGCGTCGTCGATTAACTTTAGTCATAGCGGTGAGACGACCGTCAGTGGATTCCTTGGTGCATCGGGATCTCTTGCAAGCGGTGATGGGTCGGAATCGGTCGAAAACGCTGTGGTTACGGTCACCGGCTATGTGAATGTGACGGCCGCTGGGACCTATGAGTTCAAGGTAAATGGCAACAATGACTATCAGTTGAGTGTTGGCGGCCAGACGATTGTCGAACGCACAGGCTCAGCCGATAACGTCAACGCGAAGACGTCATCGGTCTCGCTCGCAGTTGGCGTCTATGAGATCCAGCTGATCTATAACAATGCTGAAACCAACGCAGACACGTTGCAATTGTACAGCAATGTGGACAGCGGCAATCCTGCCGGTGCGCTTACCATTCTAAGTTCGAACGTCTATGCGAGCCTCGCCGATGCATCTCCGGATCTCGCCGCGACCTATGATGCAGCGAACGGTCTAACCTACTATGCAACAAGTAACGATCATGAAGGCGTGCTCATTGACAGCTACGACCAAGTGCATGGTGGCACCGGATTTGACACCATCTCTTATGAAGATGCGACGTCAGGTGTTGTGGTCAGCCTTGGGTCTGGCCGTATTGACGGTGTCGAAGCCCTTATAGGATCAAGCCTCAACGATACACTTATCGGCGATGGCTACGGCA
>JANQMY010000612.1 GCA_028279895.1 Alphaproteobacteria bacterium | reverse complement strand
AGCGTCTTGACCGTAGCCCCACTATGGCCTGCGACGCTTTCCTTGCCCTGTCGCAAAATGGCTCCGTCAGAACGATTCAATCTAGGTCAGATTTGCTCTAGATGGGTTTCATACGGATCACGCAAGGCTTTTGGCGGGTGAGACCCCCATTATGCAGTGATTTGACCGCATGCCGCCCGCGCCGCGGCCGCACCGCAGATCATTGCCCCGTTAAAACCGCCAAACCCGGCATAAGACGACGCCAAATACAGCCGGTCGATCGGGGTTTCGACCGTCATCGGCACACCTTTCGGCATCTGTTCCGGCGGGCGGGGCGCAAACCCATACACGGCACCGCCCGGCGTGTTGAGGTAGTGACGCATGGTGCGCGCCGTCGCCAGGGTTTTCTCAGAGACGGCATCGGCCAGGCCGGGCCATTCTGAATTAAGGCGATCAATAATGGCGTCGGTCCAAGCATCTTTCTTCTTTTGATAGTCGTCGTCACTCAGTCCATCCCAGTTTTCAAGCCGGTCTGCGCAGACGACGCTAAGCGGGAAGAGGGGCCCACCCCTCAGTCCACTGTCAATGCGGTTGTAGTCCACCACGCCCATGGCCGGCATCCGGTCTTCGGGCAGGGTCCGGAAGAGGCCGGCAGACTGCTTATAGTCATTGAAACGTTTCATCCAAGTCGGGATGAGTTGGGTCGAATAGCTGGTGAGGCCAAGATCCGAGGGCGGCCTGCTGAGGCCCAGCGTCAATGAAAGCAGCGATATGGAGATGGGGCGTTCTTTGAACGGTGTCATAAAGACGTCGCGTTGTTCCGCCGGCAACAAGCCTTCGACGACGTGGGGTGCCGCATTGGCGAAGATGACGGGCGCATGGGCGGTTACTTCCGAGCCGTCGTCGGCGGATCGATAATCTACGCTTTCGACTTGCCCACCGGAATTCAGGCCGATCGCGACCGCTTCGCACCCGCTGAGGGTTTGCCCGCCTTCCTCCCGAATGACATTGGCGAGCAGGTCGCTCAGCGTTTGTGAGCCGCCTTTGATGTAGGACCCACCTTGTTGCAGATAACCACCCTGGGCGATGGCAAAGTGGAACCACCAATACGTGTCGGGGTCGTCCGCGTAATAGGGCAGATTGCCCGCCAGAACGAATTTGATGGCCTCGTCGGCACCGAAGTGCCGCGCCATGACCCGCGAAAGCGACGACTTGATGTCGCGTAGGACGGCCCACAAATCCAAGGGCAGCTCACCGGCATGGGCCAAATGCCATCCGGCACTATGGCCGCCCCGCAAATAATCCAGCGCACGGTGTGTGCGGTGCACCTGACGCAAGAAACCTTGGATGCCCCGCTTATGATGCGGGAAGCGCTCCATCAACTTCTCTTCAATGCGATCCAAGCCATGGGGGAGAACGAACGGTTCGCCGACAAGCGGGCAGCGTATTTCATGGAAGTTTTCGATCGGCACGAATTCGATCTGATCCGCAATATCGAGTGCTTCGAGAATATGCCGTTTCGGATCGCCGGGAACGTGCGGCGTACTGGTTTCGTGCAAGGACGCTTCAATCGTGAGGCCGCCGTGGCGATAGGTGGTGGCGGCGCCGCCGAACGCGCTGTTGCGTTCGAGCAGCAATACCTTCGCGCCGGTCCGTGCGAACATGGCCCCCGCCGTTAATCCACCCAGGCCGGAGCCAATGACAATCGCATCGTAGGAATGGGGCATGACAGGACATCCTTTTCGAAGTGTCCTCATCCTGTGCCCGATACCGTCGGCCCACAATGACCGGGATCAAAAGGTTACGACACGGAAGCGACCGGCGGATGATGCGGGCCGCGTTTGCCGGTGAAAGCCGGAGCGCGTGATGAGTGTGGCGACAGCGTGCCGATTGGATGGGCGGATATCGTCAGTTCAGCAGCTTGTCCTGGGTGCGGCCGATCAGGTGAAGCTGTTCCGTTATGGGGGTGCCATCCACTGCGGCGACGGCGTGCATCATGGAGATCAGGTCCTGTTTTTCCTGATCGTTCAGCATGTTGTGGATCGGGCGCAGCACTTTGTGCAGCACATTGTCCACGTCGGTAAGGTCTTTTGTGGCAAAGGCAATGCTTGCCATCATGTCTTCGATTTCGTCATGGTTGGCGTGAAAGTGCTGCTGAGCGAGGTTCGAGATTTTCTGTTGTTGCGCGGCGGTGAGCGCGCCTTTGTATTTGGCGATTTCCGTCATCAGCAGTACGGCGACTTCCCTCGGGTCGTCGATATCGTCCAGCGGATTGTGACGGTATTTGGCTTTCCAGCGCTGACGGCGGACGAGACCGCGGGCATCTGATATGGCTTCTTGGCCTTCGCGGGCCACATAGGTCAGCCGGTAGGCGATGAAAGCAATGGCCGCGATGGCGCCGACAATTCCGATCAGAACATGCATCATCCGTCCCCTGATGAAATGCAGGGAACAACTTTAGCGCGGATGGGGTGGTTTTGCTACCGAAAACAATTCAGCCGCCAGGGTATCCTGACGGCCGCGTTAATTACCCGGTCGGGTGCAGGGGGATTACATTATCCGGTCGAGCACATAGGCCGCCGTGGTGACCATGCCAATCAGTGCCGCCCAGGCGCCGAGTGAAAGGCCGGTGATAATGGCAAATTTCGTCATGTTGCCGAGTTCGTATTCGTGTCGCTCGTGGTGCCTCAGATCGTGCTTCAGGGATGTGGCGTCTGTATGCGTCATGGTCCCGCCTTTCCAGTCCTGTCAGTGTGACGGGGATGTCCTTTATAGAAAGTTATCATGCGATCTAGGGCGTCTTTATGTTCGCATCGTGATTAACGTAAGGCTTTTTTCTGATTTGAGAAGCACTGGCTTCACAGGTTTTTTGATAGGTTTTGGGAAATTTCGCGGAATTGTGGCGGATAACGGCGCTTGACTCTGATGCGTTCGGAAACTAGAACAAAACAAGAACATTTAAGGGGCATCTCGTGGTTTCGCGTGCAGAAATTCGGGCAAATTTACAAGCCCGCATCCAAGCTATTGAAGGGCAAGAGTTTTTCGCAAAGGCAGAAGACGGGGCCTTCCCTTTGGGGCTGGCGGATTTGGACGACCGCTTGCCCGGCCACGGTCTGTCGTCGGCCGCACTTCATGAAGTGGCCGGGGCCGATCAGCGGGACATGCCCGCCGCTTTCGGCTTTTTGCTGGCGCTGGTCATGCGCCGGCTTGAGGCGCTGTCCGGGGGCATTGTGCTGTGGTGCCGCCAAACACATGGGCCCCATGAATTCGGTGCGCTTTACGGGCCGGGTTTGGCGGCTTTTGGGTTTGCGCCCGAACGTCTCTTGCTGGTGACAAGCCCGAAAGCGGCCGATGTGCTTTGGGTGCTGGAGGAAGGGTTGCGCAGCCAATCCCTTGCGGCCCTGGTGGGCGAGGTGGGGCCATCCTTAGACCTTACCGCCAGCCGCCGCCTGCAATTAGCGGCCGAGGCCATGGCCACGCCTGTTTTTCTTTTCCGTCCGCCTCGGGGCGCGCAGGCCAGCGCCGCGGCGACACGCTGGCGGATTGCGGCGGAACAGCGGGGCCGGCAGGCTTGGCAGCGGCCGCGCTGGCGGGCAGATCTGGAGCGCTGCCGCGGGGGGCATCCGCATCATTGGTTTTTGGAGTGGGATTATGCGACGCATTGTTTCGCTATGGCTGCCGCATTGGCCGACAGACCGGCTCAGCCTGACCCGCAAGACGGGGTTTTGCGACAAACCGGATAACGCTTTGCTGAACGAAAAGCCGCTGGCGTTGGTGACGTCGCAGCAAGGGGGCATGCGGATCACGGCCGTTAACCGCCTCGCGGTGCAGCAAGGCCTCTATGCCGGTCAATTGCTTACGGAAGCGCGGGCGCTGGTGATGGACCTGGCGGTCCACGACGCCGATCCGCAGGCTGACGAAAAAGCGCTTGTGAAACTCAGTCGATGGTGCGGCCGTTATACGCCGTGGACGAAAACGTGTGCGGATGAAAACGGCACCGACGGCATCTTTCTCGACATTACGGGCTGTGCGCATTTGTTCGGCGGGGAAGAAGCGCTGCTGCAGGATTTGCAACGCCGCCTCGCGGAATGGGGGCTGGACAGCCGGCTTGCCGTGGCCGATACGGCAGGGGCCGCCTGGGCTGCCGCCCGTTATGGCAAAGCGACCCTCACCCGCATTCCGCCCGGCAAGCAGGGCGGTTATTTGCCCCGTCTGCCGGTGGCGGCCTTACGGCTTGACCCCGATGCGGTAGAGGCCTTGCGGCGCATGGGCCTCAAAACCATCGGTCAGGTGCTTAAGCTGCCGCGCGCGCCGCTAGTGCAGCGCTTTGGGAAGATCCTTGCGCGCCGGCTTGACCAGGCGCTTGGCAAGGAAAACGAACCCATCGATCCGGAGGCGCCGCATGTGCCCTATCGCGTGCGGCGTGTTTTAGCGGAACCTGTTCTTCATACGGACTATATCGCGACACTCATCGGCGGTCTGGCGCAGGATTTGGTGCGTCCCCTTAACCGTGACGGCCAAGGGGCCCGCCAGCTCAAGCTGTGGCTTTACCGGGTGGATGGCCATGTGGCGAGCTTGGTGGCCGGCACGGCACGCCCGTCGAACGATCCGGTGCATCTGGCGCGGCTCTTTGCCGAGAAGCTCGACCGTTTGGGCAGCGATTTCGATGCGGGCTTCGGCATTGAAGTCTTGAGCCTGGAAGCGATGGCGGTCGACCCTTTGCCGCCTGCGCAGCTTTCTCATGGGGCGCCCACAGCCCCGCAAGGGGCGTCGGACAGTGACCATCCGGCCTTCCATCAACTGGTCGACCGGTTGAGCAATCGGTTCGGTCTGGCGCAGGTAATGTGCCTCGAACCGAAAGAAAGCCACATTCCCGAGCGGGCGGTGGCGTTCAAACCGGTGGCGGAAAAATCCGGCGGTCCGGCGGATTGGCGGGCGGAAGCCTATCACGAAGCCGGACGGCCCATCATGCTTCTTCCGTGTGCGGAACCGATCGAGGTGGTGGCCGAAGTGCCCGAAGGCCCGCCCCGCCGGTTTCAATGGCGGCGTGTGACTTATCAGGTCGCGCAAACGGTGGGGCCCGAGCGGGTCGCGCCCGAATGGTGGCGTGAGGAGCAGCATGGGCGTCCGCGCGATTATTACTGCTTGCAAGACGGTGACGGCCGCCGCTTTTGGGTCTATCGCGATGGGCTTTACCAGGCCCAGGCCGCCCCGCCGCGCTGGTACATGCACGGCTTTTTTGCCTGAGGGCGCGAGGCATGGCGCACCGGTGTGATATACTTTTCCGTGAGGGAGGCGCAGTGGAAGGAAAGCCCATGGCGCCCCGTTTTGATGGCCATCCCGGATACCCTTATCCGGATATTCACATGCTCAAGTTTCGAGAGGGCGCGATTGCGTCTCGAACCATGGGGGTAAGCTCCAAAAATTTGGATCTACCCCATACGCCCATTGTTTATGGGCAACGCCAGCCCTCTCCCCCAAAGACTGACGACATTGGCCAACCACCCCAAGGGTACCCTCGCATGGGTGGTTGGGCCGGGGGAGAGGGCCGGCCAGGTTTTCAATATTTGGATCTACCCCATGCGCCCATTGTTTATATGCGCTCGACCACCCACGCCCCCGTCCCGACCACCCCAATGGTACCCTGGCGGGCGGTTGGGACGGGGGCGTGGGACGGTCAAGTCCCAATCACCGGTCTACCCCATGCGCCCATCTATTTTGCTGGGCGTGAGCTAGGTCTATGTCCTCGTCTTTACCGGACTGGTAATCAAAAGGATGGCGATGATCCTATAATTCAGGGACGAACTTGCTCTGGATTACCCGGACGGCGCATGGCATGGCGCCATGCTTGCCGGGTAATGACGCTGCTTTTTCCTCTAGCCCGCCAGTATTTTGTCATTTCCCGGCGACAGTCCGGGCAATCCATAAAATGTCGGGAATATTTCTTTTTAAGACGATTTATCGGCAAGGCCTGCTCATGACCGCCTATGCCGAACTGGCCGTGACCAGCAATTTCAGTTTTCTGCGCGGGGCGTCTCACCCCGAAGAACTGGTGTATCAAGCCGCTGCCAGCGGCTTATCGGCGATAGGTATTGCCGACAGAAATACACTGGCAGGTGTTGTTAGAGCCCACCGCGCGATGCGGGATGACATCATCAAAAAAGCCAATCTAAAGCTTCTGGTGGGCGCCCGGCTGGTCACCATTGACGGCTTTGAAGTCATTGCCTATCCCGTCGACCGCGCCGCGTATGGCCGCCTCTGCCGCCTGTTGACTCTAGGCAACCGGCGGGCGCCGAAGGGGGAATGCTATCTTTCCATTGCGGACATTGCGGAATATGGCGAGGGCCAGATTTTTATCGTCCTGCCGCCCGAAACGCTAGCGCAGTCATTTGAAGAGTGCCTCTCGCAGTTGACGGAAGAATATCCGGATACTTGTTACTTAGCGGCCACCTGTCTTTATCGCGGCGGTAATGAGGTTTGGCTCCAAAAGCTGGATGCGTTAAGCGAGCGTTTTTCCATCCCGCTGCTTGCCGTCAACGACGTTTATTATCACTGTACGGAAAGAAGCGTTCTGCAAGATGTGGTGACCTGCATTCGCGAACATTGCACGATCGAAGAAGCGGGCTTTCGTCTCAATGCAAATGCCGAACGGTACATTAAAGGTCCTGCGGAAATGGCGCGTTTGTTTCAAGCACGCCCCCGGGCCATCGAACGTACCGTCGAAATTGCAAGCCGCATCCACTTTTCCCTGGACGAGCTGCGCTATGAATACCCCGATGAAGTAAAAGGCAAATCGACCACGCCTCAAGCGGAATTGGAGCGGCTCACCTGGATCGGCGCGCGGAAGCGGTATCCGGACGGGATTCCGGACAAAATCATGGAAGCCCTGCGGCACGAATTGGCATTGATCGAGGCCAAATCCTACGCGCCTTATTTTCTGACGGTTCACGATGCTGTGCAGTATGCGGAACGGGAAAACATTCTGTGTCAGGGGCGGGGCTCGGCGGCCAATTCGATGGTGTGTTATTGCCTGGGCATCACGGCGGTAGACCCCACCCATGTGGATCTGTTGTTCGAGCGCTTCGTTTCCATGGAACGGAACGAACCGCCCGATATCGATGTGGATTTCGAACACGCCCGCCGTGAAGAAGTCATTCAATATGTCTACCGCAAATATGGCCGCGACCGGGCGGGCATCGCCGCCACGGTGATCACCTATCGCGCCCGTAGCGCCATTCGCGAAGTGGGCAAGGTGATGGGGCTTTCCGAAGATGTCATTGCTGCCTTGTCGGGCACGGTGTGGGGGTGGTCGGCGGAAGGCATCAAGGCCGAACATATCGAGGAGCTGGGTCTCGACCCTTACGACAAAACCCTCTTCATGGCGACCGAGCTGGCGTGCGAGATTATCGGTTTCCCCCGTCACCTATCCCAGCATGTCGGCGGTTTCGTAATGACCCGTGGCCCTTTATGCGAAGTCATCCCCATTGCCAATGCGGCCATGGACGACCGTACCATTGTGGAATGGGACAAGGACGATCTCGATACGCTCGGTATGCTGAAGGTTGACGTGTTGGCGCTGGGAATGCTGACTTGCATCGCGAAAGCATTCGATTCCATGCGAGAATTCTACGGCAAAACCTATGACCTTGCGGCTGTGCCGCAAGGCGACCCGGCCGTTTACGAGATGTTGTGCAAAGCAGATTCCGTGGGCGTGTTTCAAGTGGAAAGCCGGGCACAAATGTCCATGCTGCCGCGCCTCAAACCGAGAAACTACTACGATCTCGTCATCGAAGTGGCGATCGTACGGCCCGGTCCGATCCAGGGCAATATGGTGCACCCTTACTTGCGCCGCCGGGACGGTATCGAAGCTGTTGATTTCCCGTCCGAAGAATTGCGCGAGGTTTTGGGCAAAACCATGGGGGTGCCCTTATTCCAAGAGCAGGCCATGCGCATTGCGATTGTTGCGGCAGGGTTTTCTCCATCCGAGTCGGATCAGTTGCGCCGGGCTATGGCCACGTTCCGAAAGAACGGCACGATCTATACGTTGGAAGACAAATTCATCAACGGCATGATCGCGCGGGGGTATGAGCGGGAATTCGCGGAACGGTGTTTCAATCAGATCAAAGGCTTTGGTGATTACGGCTTTCCGGAAAGCCATGCCGCCAGCTTTGCATTGCTGGTTTACATCTCGTCGTGGATCAAATGGTATTACCCGGACGTTTTCCTGTGCACCATGCTGAACAGTCAGCCCATGGGGTTTTATGCGCCGGCCCAATTGGTGCGGGATGCGAAGGATCATGGGGTCACGGTTCTTCCGCCGGACATCAATGCCTCCAGTTGGAACTGCACGTTAGAACCTCTCGAAGCAGGCGACCCGATGCCGAATTGTACGCGCTATGCAGTTCGGTTGGGCTTTCGCCAAATCAAAGGCATGTCCCAAGACAATGCCGAGCGCATCATGGAAGTGCGGGGCAAGGGGTTTGACAGTGTGCGCGATGTGTGGCTTCGAACGGGCTTCGTGCCGGCGGTTCTGGAACGTCTTGCCAATGCGGATACGTTTACGTCCTTAGGTCTTAACCGCCGCGACGCGGCCTGGGCGGTAAGAGGGCTAAGTGCCGGTGTGCTGCCTTTATTTTCCGCCTCCGGCGCAACGGAGCTGCAACGCGAGGCCGAAGTATGTTTGCCGTCCATGCCCTTGGGCGAACATGTGGTGTATGACTATGCCACCATGCGTCTTTCCTTGAAGGCGCACCCTATGTCGTTTTTTCGGAAATCGTTCGAACGGCAGGGCGTTGTCCCGAACAACAGTTTGCCGGAGATCAAACCGGAAACGCGGATCAATTTGGCGGGCCTTGTGTTGGTGCGCCAGCGGCCGGGCAGTGCCAAGGGGGTGATCTTCGCCACCCTCGAAGACGAAACCGGCGTGGCCAACATTATCGTCTGGCCCAAGACATTCGAGAAATACCGCAAGATCATTTTGAGTGCGCGCGTGCTGGGCGTGCGCGGGCGGTTGCAACGCGAAGGCTTGGTGATTCATGTGGTCGCCGATCATCTGGTCGATCTCGGCGATAAGTTGGCGCTTTTGTCGGACGCCCATGAAGATGTCAAAGACACGCTCGCGCGGGCGGATGAGGTGAAGCGCCCCGGCGAAGATCCGCGGGAAATTACCTATCGGCGTAAGAAGGGACGGGAGGAACAGGCGGCAAGGATCTTGCCCCGCTCAAGAGATTTCCACTGAGAGGGGTGTGATGACTTACCGACCTTCCTCAACTGTCATCCCGGACGCATTGTGAAGCTCCACGGGGCAAGCCCCGTGGTATCACCGCTTCGCGCGTGACCTTCGGTCACGATAGGTCAAGCTGCGCTTGCCCGCTATCCTCTTTTCC
>JANQMY010000579.1 GCA_028279895.1 Alphaproteobacteria bacterium | reverse complement strand
GACACGGTAGTCACCCCGCGCGTCGGGCCGACGCATCAGCGCGTTCAGATAGATCCAATAGCCAGACGAACTCCAGATCCCGCGGGCGGCCATGTATTCGGTATCCCACCAGACCTCGGCCTTCTTCTTGGGCGTCTTCTGCGAGAAGGCCACGGCACGACTGTCGCGGACGAGATGGATAAACTTCGGGCGAATGCGCGTGATCCCAGACAGCAGCACCAAATGGGCAACGTCCTTGCTGCTGTCGATCAGATAGTCCCGCCCAGCGTGCCGGCCGCACAGGATCAGCAAATCCCCCAGAATGTCAGCATAGCGCTGTCTTCGGCGTGCGTAGGAACGCGAAGGCAAGCGCAAGACCTCATGTCTCAAAAAGATGCGGTTGCGCTCCACGGACTTGCGCAGCCGTTCAATCTCCGCGGCGCTCGAAAGACCGGTCTTTTCCAACAACGCTTCCAAAACGGGCCGCCAGAACGGACAGTCTGGTGCTGTCTCTCCGCAGGAGCACTTTTCTTGCCGCGCAAATCCACGCGACCAGAGATACTTCACCTCACCGAGTGCGACACCACCCAACCGTTCGGCCAGCAGACCCTGCAAGAGAGTCGATCCAGACCGCCCGTATCCGCCAATGGCAACGACGACCGGCGGCCTCACCGCCGTGTCACGCATCACAACAACGACCGAAATCGGCACCTGACATCAGATGGCTCCTTGTTCTCGGACATGAGTCTGCCGGACACTGGGCGACGTCATGATCTCGACGATGTCGAAAGACATGGATCTGGGACGGTTTTCCCTATGGCTTGGGCGACAGAAGCCTTTGCCGCGCGACCAGAAAGACAAAACGGGGGCCCAGAATCAGATAACGACGCCATAGCCGGCGTGGTTCGCTGACCAGGCGGTGCAGCCATTCCAAGCCACTGTTGCGCATCCAGACGGGCGCACGTTTGACGGTGCCCGAATGGAAATCAAACGCGGCCCCCACGCCAATCAGCGTCTGGGTCAAATGCCGGTAATTGTCATGCATCCAGACGTCCTGCTTGGGCGAAGAGATGCCGACCCACACCACATCGGCACCGCTTCGACGAATGCGCGCCCGCACTTGAAGGATTTCCGGACGCGTTAGCGGGCGGAATGGCGGGCATTCGGTACCGACGATTTGAAGGCCGGGATACTTTTGAGTGAACCGTTGGGCCAGCATCTCGGCCACGCCCGGCTTGCCGCCATAAAGATAGTGCTTCAGCCCGGTCTGCGGCGAGGCGGCCAGTACCGCCTCCATGAGATCGGGGCCGCATGTGCGTTCCACGGGCAGGCCGCGGCGCTTGCCGATCCACACCAATGGCATGCCATCGGGAAGCACCATCGCCGCGTCGAAATGCAGCGCGGTGAGGTCTGGGTCGTTGATCGAGGCCATCAAGCTGGCCACCTCGCGGACACAAACGAAGCGCCCGATATCGTCCCTCGACCACGCGGTGATTCGGCTCTGTGACTGATCGATCGTCGTTACCGAGATCGGTATGCCCAGAACGGCAAAACTGGAGGCAGGCTGCGACATATACTCCCCATTTTGCAGGCCGGAAGCGCTCTCTAATAGCTCGCTTTGCGCGCAGATTTATGGCACCACTACTATCTAAGCGGTAAGATGGATGTCTGGAAGCGCTAATTGGAAACTCCGCGATTCCGAGGTGAGAAAGGCCGGCCGAATGTCGCTGTCGAGCAGTCTGGGCGAACGCAGTGGCCAAGGCCGAACCGGTCTGTTTTTGGTTCTCGGCGATCAGGCCGTCACTAGTCTCGGTAACTTCGTCGGCATCGCGATCGTTGCAAGGATCATCGGAATAGAGGCGTTCGGCGCGTTCGTCGTCGTTTGGCTATTGGCCAATCTGGCGCAGATGCTGGTGAACGCAATCTTGATCGCGCCCATGATAAATGACCGCGCGCGGCTTGGCCGCTGGCGTCATGCCGCGCATGACAGGGTCCTACTTGAACAAGCTATTGCTTTATCCGTGTTGTTTGCCGTGTTGTTCGGACTGGTCGCATCGGGCCTGCGGCTGCTGTCTCCATCGTCGACGTTGTGGGGAAGCGATCTCTGGGCCATGGCCTGCATCTTCTCGGTCAGCCTGGCGGAGTACCTGCGGCGGCGAGCCTTTGGCGTGAGACGCGTGTCCTTGGCACTGATCCAAGATGGGCTGAGGTATGCGGTGCTCTGTGCAACCGGGCTTTTGGTGCTAGCCGGCACGTTCGAGTTACCGCAGCGCACCGAAACGGCCTTTCAGCTTGTCACCTTGGCGAGCACGGTGTCGATCGCGACCGGCCTGATCTTGAGCGGATGGGGCCGGCCGGATGCCGCACTGCGCGCGGTCCTGTTCCGTCGACAGACGCGTTTCGCCGCGACCATGGCGGCAGAGCGCTTGCTCGGCTTCCTTGCCGGCAACACCCAGTTCTTCATCATAGGCTTGGTTCTGGGTCCTGCGGCGCTCGGGGGAACGCGGGCGGCCTACAATGTGGCTCGGCTGTCAA
>JANQMY010000550.1 GCA_028279895.1 Alphaproteobacteria bacterium | reverse complement strand
AAATAACTTCTTTGTAGTAGAACTCCGCCAGATCCGGGAACTTCTGCCCTTCCGCATGGATCAGCCGGATAATGTGGTGGATGTCGGTTTCGACAAAATCATGAGCGATGCGCTTCAAGAAAAGGCGCAGCAGATCGTCGGTCGGCCCTTCAAAGCCTTCGAAAGCAAGCCCCGCCTGCTCAAATTGCGGCACCACCGTATCGCGCACGACGGCCTTAAACAGTTCCTGTTTGCTGCTGAAATAAAGATAGATCGTCCCCTTGGCGACACCCGCCCGGGCCGCCACATCGTCCAGACGTGTGGCATCAAATCCTCTCAGGGCGAATTCCTTGAGGGCGGCAGCGACGATTTCCTGGGGGCGCTCGTCTTTGCGGCGCTGGGGGCGGGCTTTTTCAGCCGTTTTTCCAAGTGTTTCAGCCAATTTTCACCGTTACTCCCCGTTACAAACTTGCAATTGCTTTTTTAACGCAAACATTTGTATCATCGCATGACTGACCAGACAGTCATTAATTTTTCGTAAGTTGGGTACCATGTTTGGATTCGGGCGTAAAGCAGACAAAGACCGCCAAGAAGCGTCAGAAAACCCCGATTCGGGCCAAAAACCCAAAAAAAGGGGCATCTTGTACCGTTTAGGTTGGTATGCCGACGCCGCAATCATTCTCGCCATCGGGTTTGGCGGATTTATGCTGCTGCAGATCCTCGCCCCCCAACCGCAAATTACCGATGCCCCCGATCGCACCCCCTTCGTCGAAGTGATGGTGGCGACTGTGGAACGCGGCCCCGTCCGCATAAAGGGTTTTGGGGTGGTGCAGTCCCGCGCGGAAATCGGCCTGGCCGCGCAAGTGGCCGGCCAAGTGGTCTTTGTGAGTCCCAACTTCAAAAGCGGCGGCGAATTCAAGAAAGACGACCTGCTGGTGCAGATCGACCCGCGGGTCTACGAAGCCAATCTGACCCAGGCCGAGGCCAACCGGGAAGCCGGCAAAGCCTCGCTGGCATTTGCGGAAGCGCAAGTCGCCCGCAACAAGAATCTGGCCAAGCAGGGCTTCACGGCCAAGCAGCGCTTTGACGAACTGGTGGCTCAGAGGGACGAGGCCAAAGCCAATATGGCGCGGCTCGAAGCGCTGGTGGATCAGGCCAAGCTCGACCTGGAACATGCCACCATCGTCGCGCCGTTTGACGGCCGGGTTGAAAGCGAATCCGTCGACGAAGGCACTTACCTGAGCGTGGGCCGGGAAATCGGCCAAATCTTCGCGACCGATGCGGTGGAAGTGGATGTGCCGTTGAGCGACGAAGAAGCCGCCTTGCTGCCCGACCTTTGGAATGGGGGCAAGGATACGGCGCGGACGCTGAGCGCGACCCTGACCGCAAGCTATGGTGGCCGGCTCTATCGCTGGGACGGCTATGTGGACCGGGCCGCCGCCAATATCGATACCGGCACGCGCACGCTGAGCGTGGTGGTCCGGGTGGACGACCCGTTCACGCCGGGACGGCCGGTGAAGAAAGCGAATGGCGCCCTGAGCGGCGTGGCCACACCGCCGCCTTTGTTGGTGGGCATGTATGCCACTGTGGAGATGGAAGGGCGCCAGCTTGCGCGTTTCATCACGCTGCCCCGGGAAGCGCTGCGCGACAACGATACGATCTGGAAAGTCACTGACGACGATGTGCTGCGTATCCAGCGGGTCGATGTCATCCAAAAACGCGGTAACGAAGTGACCATCGTTTCCGACGACCTCACGTCCGAGTCTCGCATTATTGTCAGTGCCCTGACCGTAGTGGTCGACGGCATGAAAGTTCGCATCCTCGACCGGACCGGCGACCCGCAAGCCGTCAGCAACGCGTCGACCGCGGTGCGGAGCTTCACAAGATGAATTCCATCATCGCATGGTTTGTGCGCAACGGCGTCGCGGCAAACCTGCTGATGCTGTTCATCATCTTTGCCGGCGTCTCCTCGGCCTTCACCCTGCCGTCAAAAGTCTTCCCGGAATTCGGCCTCGATTTGATCGAGATCAGCGTCGAGTACCAAGGCGCCACGCCGAAGGAAATCGAAGAATCGATCATTCAGCGGGTCGAGGAACAGGTCGAAGGCATTGAGGGCATTCAGGAGGTCACGGCGACCGCCACGGAAAGCCGCGGTGTTGTCCGGCTGGAACTGTCCCGCGGGGAAAACATCCAGCAACGTCTCGATGAGGTGAAATCGGAAATCGACCGCATCACCACCTTCCCCGACGAAGCGGAGGAGCCGGAAGTTCGCGAGCTGACGAATCTGGCGCGGGTGGTTCAGATCATCGTCTATGGCGACGCCCCGGAACGCAGCCTGAAAGAACTCGCCTACGACATAAAAGACGGTCTGACCGAGCAGCCGTCTATTTCCTTGGTGGAAGTCAGCGGCGTGCGCGATTACGAAATTTCTATCGAGGTATCGAACGACACGCTGCGCGCCCGCGGGCTCACTCTGTTGGACGTGGCTGCAGCCGTGCGCCAAGGCAGCCTGGATCTGCCCGGCGGCGACATTCAAACCCGGTCGGAAGAAGTGCTGTTGCGCACCAAAGGCCGCAATTACGATCGCAACGATTTCGAAGACATTGTGGTGATCGGCGAAGCTGACGGCACCCAAGTCTTGCTCAAAGACATTGCCGTCATCGATGACGGGTTTCGCGATACGGACCGGGAAAACCGCTTCAACGGCCAGCCCGCGGCTTTCGTGGAAGTCTACCGGGTGGGCGACGAAAAAACGCTCGAGATCAACGAGGATGTGCGGAAATTCCTGGCCGAGGAAGTCGAACCCACACTGCCGCCCGGCCTGGGGATCTATCAGTGGGACAATGACGCCGACGCGCTGAACGACCGCCTCAGCCTGTTGT
>JANQMY010000542.1 GCA_028279895.1 Alphaproteobacteria bacterium | reverse complement strand
TTCATGTTTCGTGTTTGACGGCCCCGCGACCCAGAGAATCGCCTTTTCGCACGAACCGACGAAATCGCCGGTCGATTCAACTTGGGAATTGACTTAAATGGACTACTTCTCCTTCCGAAGCGGGTTCAACATCCTGTTGCCCGCCGATCAGTGACAGAGAGTTTCTCAACAATTCATTACGTGAAGGTCTACTACTATGCCGAAACCATTGGAAGAAGGATCCAAAGCCCCCGCATTCAACCTCCCGACCGATAACGGCGAGAAAATCGCTCTGAAAGACCTCAAGGGGCAGAATGTGGTGCTGTATTTCTATCCGAAAGACGACACGCCGGGCTGCACCAAGGAAGCGATTGGTTTCACCGAAAAGTTAAAAGACTTCAAAAAGCTCAATACGGTGGTGATCGGCGTATCCAAAGACACCGTGGAAAAACACGGCAAATTTAGATCGAAACACGATCTAGGTGTGGTCTTGGCCTCGGACGCCGACAGCGATGTGGTGGAAAAGTACGGCTCCTGGGTCCAAAAGAACATGTACGGCAAAAAATACATGGGCATAGAACGCTCCACCTTTCTCATCGACGGCACAGGTAAGATCGGGAAGATCTGGCGCAAGGTGAAGGTCCCCGGCCACGTGGACGCGGTCCTTGATGCCGTGAAAGCGCTCTAGCGCTTCAGATCCGGACAGGTCATGGGGACGGCTACATCACCTCAATCCGTTGCGGACCACGCCGTTCTCGTGCTCGCCACCGCTGCCCCCGAAAAGAAGGCGGCCGCGGCCCTGGAAGCTGCGGCCCACTGGCGGGCGTCTATCTTTGGGCATGGCCGTGCCCCCCAACCGGCCCGCGCGGCCTGCCAGCCCCCTTCTTCTGGCGCCAAGGGACATGCCAAAGCGCCGAACCGGCGCTGTCGCGGGCCGCGCTGCCTTGCTTCATGCAGTGGCCCATATCGAATTCAATGCAATCGATCTGGCATTTGATCTAATCGCCCGGTTTTCCGCTCTTTTGGGCGATCGTGGACCAGAATTCGTCGATGACTGGATCGGCGTCGGAGCGGACGAAGCCAAGCATTTCCTGATGCTGGAAGAACGCCTGGCGAGCTATGGCATGGCCTATGGAGACCTGCCGGCCCATGACGGGTTATGGGACGCCGCGATGGCCACCCAAGCGGATTTGAAAGCGCGCTTGGCCATTGTGCCCATGGTTCTCGAGGCCCGAGGGCTCGACGTGACGCCTGATATGATCCGCAAATTCGAGAAAGCCGGAGACGAAGCGGCCGCCCAAGCCCTTCAGACGATCTACCGTGATGAAATCACCCATGTGGCCGCAGGCACCAAATGGTTTGCCGCCGAGTGCGAAGCCCAAGGGTTGCCGCCGGTTCCCACTTTCCAGGCACTGGTCCGACAATACTTTAAAGGGAACCTAAAGCCGCCTTTCAACGACGCCGCGCACCGGCAGGCAGGCCTTTTACCTCAATTTTACCAAAACTCGATTGACTAGCTTTCGAGATCATTGACCGCGATTGGTTAAATCTCCCAAAGACAGCGACTTTAATTGGCCTAAGAGCTTGCAATTTCGACAAGGATTCGGTGGAATGCGATCTGCGTGGGGCGTTAAAAAGTGAATCGAGGGAAGCTTCCTATGACCACAAACGTTGTGGCCGGCGTTAGGGACTTTTTCCAGAGGTATTTCCCGGAGCGTCAGCTGTACCATCGTTGCCATGGTTCAGTTCAATTCATGACGCTGTCGGCACCTGTGCAGGTGGGCCTGTTAGTGATTTCACTGGGTTTTCTCTGCTGGGTCGCGTTTGCCTCTGTAAATGTAGTCTTTAAAGACCAGATTATCACTGCAAAAGAACAGCACTTTGTCCGTATGCAGACCGCCTATGAAGGCCGGTTAGCGGAAATGCAGTCAGCATATGACGAACTGAATGCCGCTCTTGTGCTAACGCAAGAGCGCTTCGCGGATGCCACTTCTGAATTGGAAGCCAAACATCTGCAACTCTCTCAAATCATCGCACATCAGCAAACGATCCAAAACGGGATCGAAGACATGCGCCGGAAGCTGGCCAGTATGGGCCAGGCGACCAAACAGTTTGCGGCCGTGGACAACAATGTGGGCAAATCCTCCAACAAACTGCTGATGAACGTGACCGAGCTGGAAGTTGCTCCCCGGCAGTCGAAAGTCCAGGGATCGTTTTTGGGTGGCGCGTTGGCGACCGTGACGGCCGCGGTCCAGAACGCACGTTCTAATGATGAGCAAGAGGTTGTGGCCACTGCATTGGGCGCTGAAACTCAGCGCATCGATCTGCGGCTTTCCAGCTTGACCGCCGCACAGAAAGAGTTTGTGAACTCTCTTGAAGAGAACACGATGCGGACGGTCACCGAGCTCGAATCCATTATGGCGGTGACGGGTCTTGACGTCGGACAGCTGACGGAGCGCACTGCATCCGTATCGGTCAATCGCGGCACCGGCGGGCCGGTCATCAGTTTGGCGGATATGGATCGCCTAACCGGAACTGCCGACTACGAAGATAATGATTTCGGTAAGCAGATTTACCGTCTTGTGCGCCATTTGGACCGCTTGTCCACGCTGCACACCACCCTATCGTCAATGCCGTTGATCACGCCGATCGATCCTAACTCGCGCATCTCGAGCCCCTTCGGACGGCGTTTCGATCCCATCACAAAGCGGCCTGCCTTCCATTCGGGCATCGATATGGTTGCCCCTTACAGGACGCCTGTGCTCTCCACAGCACCTGGGAAGGTGACTTTTGCCGGGAGACGCGGTCCTTATGGCCGGCTGGTGGAAGTCGACCACGGAAATGGCTTCAAAACGCGGTATGGGCACCTAAATCGGATTTCAGTTAAGAAGGGCGAGCTGGTCGACCTCCAACAGCAGGTCGGGCTGCTTGGTTCCTCCGGCAGAAGTACGGGCCCCCACATACATTACGAAGTCTGGTATAATGGGAAACTGAGGAACCCAAGCAAGTTCTTCGAGGCGGGTCGCTATGTTTTCAAAAAATAAAAATAACAACAACAACGCTTCAAAATCAGCTCCTACCAATGCATCGGCCGCGATGCCGGCTGCAAAGAAGGGTGGCCGGACTGTCCCCTCCCTTATCTCGGTGGACGTGGTCCTCACCGGCAACATTACTGCCGGCGGCGATATGCAGGTGGACGGAACAATTGAAGGCGACATTCACAGCAATTCACTCACGGTAGGCGACAAGGCCTCGATTCAAGGCGAAATTGTCGCCGATGAAGTGATTGTACGTGGACGTATTATTGGCAGCATCCGCGCGCGTCGCGTGCAGTTGTGCAGCACATGCCATGTGGAAGGCAATATCCTGCACGAAGCACTTGCCGTGGAAACCGGCGCCTTTTTTGAAGGCAATTGCCGGCACTCTTCGGACCCCATGTCCGAAGGTGGCAAAACGTCCGCAGCAAAACCGACCACCCGTGAATCGATATTCACACCCGGCTCGGGCTCTAAGGACGGCGCTGAAGCTTCCAAAGAAGCCGCGGGCGTCAAATCCGCGCCGCGCAAAGATGCTAAACCGGAAGCCAACCGCAAACCTCAACCAGTTGGCGCACCGGCGGATGGGCCGAAAAAGCCCTGACGGCATACTGTTACCAGCTGAACATCCGAAACTCGAAAGGCCAATCTAGAGAATTGGCCTTTCGCTTTTTGACGCTATTCCAGGTCCGACACGTCGGCTGAATCACCTTGCACACGCGCAGCCAGCGCAGCCGCCATGAAGTCGTCCAGATCGCCATCCAACACATTTTGCGGGCTCGAGCTTTCGACGCCGGTACGGAGGTCTTTCACCATCTGATAGGGTTGAAGCACATAAGACCGGATTTGGTGCCCCCATCCAATATCGGTTTTGCTGTCCGCGGCGGCCTGTGCAGCTTCCTCCCGCTTCTGCAGTTCCGCTTCATAAAGGCGCGCCCGCAACATATCCCAGGCTTGAGCCCGATTCTTATGCTGTGACCGTTCGTTCTGACATTGCACCACAATTCCGGACGGCTCGTGGGTCAGCCGCACCGCGCTGTCCGTTTTGTTCACATGCTGGCCACCTGCCCCACTGGCCCGATATGTATCCACGCGAACGTCTTTTTCCAAGATCTCCACATTGATGGTGTCATCGACCACCGGATACACCCAGACACTGGCAAAACTCGTATGCCGGCGGGCGTTCGAGTCGAAGGGCGAAATCCGCACCAGCCGATGCACACCGGATTCCGTCTTCATCCAGCCATAGGCATTCGGGCCCTTAACCAGCAGCGTCGCAGATTTAATACCGGCTTCTTCGCCAGGGCTCTCGACAATAACCTCGACCTTGTAGCCATGGGCATCCGCCCATCTCTTGTACATGCGTAACAGCATGCTGGCCCAATCCTGGCTCTCCGTACCACCAGCGCCCGCGTGCACTTCCAAATAGGTGTCGTTCGGATCCGCCTCACCCGACAGCAAGGTCTGGAGTTCCATTTTGCCGGCCTTCGACCGTAAGCCGGCCAATGCCGCTTCGGCCTCCTGGACGACATCGTCATCCCCCTCGGCTGCCCCCAGTTCAATCAGCTCGATATTGTCGTTCAGATCGGTCTCGACGGAGAGGTAGTCGGAAATGGCCGCTTCCAACTGGGTGCGCTCGCGCATAAGAGACTGCGCTTTGGCGGCGTCGTTCCAGAAATTCGGATCCTCGGACAGGGCATTCAGTTCTTGAAGGCGTTTCCGGGCATTCTCCCAGTCAAAGATGCCTCCTCAGCAGTTCGAGGGACTGCTTGATCTCATCGACAATGTTTTGTGTTTCGGTGCGCATAAAGTCAATTGAAAGTTGGGAATCGGGAATTCGGCCGGAAGGTAGCGAACCATCCGGCAACGGTAAAGACGCCGAGGCAAGGTGCCCTAACGGGCGTCGGTAGTCGGCCTAATAGAGGCCGCCGGTTCCCGACCCAAGGGCCCCGCCACTGCCCCCGTCGGAAGCGCCAATCACCGGCTGCGGACCGCCTGGTTCCGTGCCGGGCTTAAAGGCTTCCAGAATGACCGGATAATCGCCCGGCTGAGCCAACAGGCCCGTCTTAGCATTCACACGCACCAGACGAATGCCGGGCGGAATTCGGAACGGAATGGCCGGCTGCGTTCCGACGGCGTCTTTCATAAAGTCGCGGAAGATGGGCGCCGCCACGCGTCCGCCGGTCTCAGCCCGGCCCATTTTGCGCGGATTGTCGAAGCCCACATATACCCCAACCGCCAGGTCAGGCGAGAACCCGACAAACCAGGCATCGCGTTCCTCGTTCGTTGTACCCGTCTTGCCTGCCAGAGGGCGGCCAACGGCACGGATAGACCCGCCAGTGCCCCGTTGCACCACGCCTTCCAGCATGGAAACAACCTGATAAGCCGTTCCCGGATCGAGCACTTCCTCCCGAATGTCCGGTATCTCCGGTTCTTCCTGGTCCCGCCATTCATTGGCATTGCATTCATCGCAGGGCCGGGTGTCATGCTTAAAGATCGTCTTGCCACGGCGATCCTGGATGCGATCGATCAGCGTTGGCGTAATCCGCCGCCCGCCATTGACCAGCATGGCGTAGGCCGAGGTGAGCTTGAGCAGGGTCGTCTCGCCCGCTCCCAACGCCATGGAAAGCTGAAGCGGCATATCATCATTGATGCCGAAGCGGCGCGCCAGCTCGACGATCGGTTCCATGCCAATATTTTGCGCGAGGCGCACGGTCATCACATTGCGCGATTTCTCCACGCCCAGCCTCAGTGTAGAGGGACCGTAAAATTCGAGACTGTAGTTTTCCGGCTTCCACAAATCGAGTCCGGGCCCTTGATCCATGACGAACGGGGCGTCCAACACCAGGCTCGACGGCGTAAAGCCACGGTCGAGCGCCGCCGCATAGACGAACGGTTTGAAAGCAGAACCCGTCTGACGATCCGCTTGAGTTGTCCGATTAAACTCACTCTCCTGGAAACTAAAGCCCCCGGCCATTGCCAAAATGCGGCCCGTATGCGGGTCCAGCGCAATCAGACCGCCATTGACCGCCGGGATCTGGCGCAGCGTGTATTGCCGATCTCCGTCCACGTCACCGCCATCTGCGTTTTCGAGGCGTTCCACATAGATCACGTCGCCTTTGTTCAACACGTCACTCGGCTTACGGACTTCACCGCCGACCTTCTCCCCGCGAAGCCAGGGGCGCGCCCATTCCATTTCTTCCATGGGGATACGGCCTGACTCGCCGTCCCGGAGACCCACTAAAGCGGAATCGTCACGCAGAGCGAGCACCACCCCGGCTTCCCAAGGTGCGATATCATTGGGCACGCGAACGGCCTTCAGCTTTTCGTGCCAATCTTCGTCCGCCGCGATCCGCGCCACAGGGCCGCGCCATCCGTGCCGCCGGTCATAGGAAATAAGCCCTTTCCTCAAGGCCCGGTGCGCCACGTTCTGAAGGTTCGTATCCAAAGTCGTGCGGATCGACAGGCCGCCGTCATAGAGTTCGTCTTCCCCATAGATGTCAAAGACCTCACGGCGCACCTCTTCCGCAAAATATTCCGCTTCGACGATCTGTGCGCCATAGGCCCTTGGAAACACGATCAAGTCTTCGCTTTTGGCGGCGTCGGCCTGTTGCTTATCGATGTATCCGTTCTCTGTCATCCGATCGATCACCCAATTGCGCCGGCCGATGGCTTGATCTTTCCGCCGAGTCGGATGGTAATTGTTGGGCGCCTTAGGTAATGCAGCAAGATAAGCAATCTCGCCAAGTGTCAGTTGATCCAAGGATTTTTCGAAATAGTTGAGAGCTGCTGCCGCAACACCGTATGACGCAAAACCAAGGTAAATCTCGTTGAGATACAGCTCGAGGATTTCGTCCTTCGAGAACGTCTGCTCGATCTTGATGGCGATCAGCGCCTCTTTGAGCTTCCGGTTGAGGGTGACCTCGCTGGTCAGCAGAAAGTTCTTGGCCACCTGCTGGGTGATGGTCGATGCGCCTTCGAGGCGCCGATTGTTCATGTAATTCGATACGTTTTCGATGGAGGCCCGCAAGACGCCCTGCACGTCAATGCCGGGATGCGAGTAAAAGTTCTTATCTTCAGCGGACAGGAACGCAGCTTTGACGGCATCGGGGATCGACGTAATGGGCACGAACAAACGCCGCTCCCGCGCATACTCCGCAATCAGACTGCCGTCACCCGCATGGACGCGCGTGGTCACCGGCGGCTGGTAATTGGACAACTGATCATATTCCGGCAGCTCCTCATTGAGCTGCCACAGATAATATGCACCCGCGATCGCTGCCCCCACCGCTACGATCGTCAACGACGCAAAAACAAAAGCCGCAATTCTTATCAGCATAGGTTCGGCCCTAATTTTCCCCTGGGCAGCGCGCCCCGTGGCTGCCCCTTTTTGCCTGCTGGCGGTTACTTTAACACTACCTTCGTGGCAAGACTGTCACCTTGTGCCATTTTTCCAGGAAAAATCGAAGATTTGGTGGATTTATTGGGCGAATGTGGCGCGGTAATGGCAGGGATCTGTTAACCGGCCCGATCGGCCGTTTTCTCTCCCGGAAGGTTGGCAAAATACTTGTCGACCGCCCGTGTGATCGCTTCGGACATCTGGGTCCGCCATTTGCGTGACCCCAAGTTTTGCTCATCGTGGCTGTTCGACAGATACCCTAACTCTACCAATACAGAGGGCACATCAGGCGCCTTCAGCACACGAAACCCGGCAAACCGGTGTGTGTTCTTGATCAATCGCGTCACTCGGCCAAGTTCCGGCATCAATGTTCGGGCGAATGTGACTGAATGGTTCATCGTCTCCCGCTGCGCCAAATCGATCAGAATATTCGTTACATCATCCGTTTCGTTCTTGAGATTAACGCCGGCAATCAGGTCCGCCCGGTTCTCCTTCCGGGCCAGGGCGGCAGCTTCCTTGTCAGAGGCCGTTTCCGAGAGGGTGTAGACCGACGCACCCCGCAGGTTTGATTTGTTGATCAGAGAGTCTGCATGAAGCGAAATGAAAAGATCGGCCTGCTCGCGCCTGGCGACCTCCACCCGCTGCCGCAGTTCTAGAAAAATGTCCCGATCCCGCGTCAGAACAACCTTATAACGCCCTGTTTTTTCTAGGATTTCCTTAAGCTTTTTACCGGTCGCAAGTACGACGCTCTTCTCGTAGGTGCCATTTTTGCCAATGGCGCCAGGATCGATTCCCCCATGTCCCGGATCGACCACAATGAGCTTCTTCTTTCGATCTTTTCGCGCGGTCGGATTG
>JANQMY010000528.1 GCA_028279895.1 Alphaproteobacteria bacterium | reverse complement strand
TTTCCGACTTTGTGATGGGCGGATTGCTGCAATTTGCCGGGGTGAAAGACATCACCTCCGGCTTCGTCCTCAAAGAAGTCAAGGCCTCGACCGCATTGCCCCTGACATAAAAAAAGCGCCGCATGAAGCGGCGCTGAAAGAACCTTTTGGCTGCCATACGGCTCGTTTTATGTCCGTATGCGCGTGTATTTGCCGTATCTCAGCAAAAGCCTAGGTTTCGAGCGTGACCGTAACGTCCTGCTCTTTTCCGGTTCCTACCAAAACTGCGGCAAAGACCGTCACCAAAGGGTTAGACATCCGATCACCTCCTTTCGTTTGTTAAACACAGGCCCCAAGTTCCTCACAGAACATGGTGATTCGTCAAGCCAATTGACGGCCCTTAGTTAATGCTGCCGACAATCATGCGCTGACGCTCTAGCCGCCTAGGGTGGGCGGCGGCGGAGGCCCCCATTGCACCCCTAACAGCGTGTCCAGCGGTTGCTTTGAAGGCGGTGTCGTATTGTTGAACAAGTCGCCATCGGTCCAATGTTCGACCGTATGGCCCCAGGGGTCGCGCCAGTAGTCGAAAATCTGGCTGCCCAGAATATGGCGGCCGATGCCCCATTCATGGGCGTAATCTTTAGACTGAAGATGGCTGTGGCCGGCCATCAAGTCGTCCACATTGGCCACCTCGAATGCGGCGTGGTTGAAACCGGCCTTACCGGCGCCCACCAGAAACAGGGTGTGGTGATCCACGTGTCGGTCGCCTTGATCGCAGCGGAGGAAGGCACCCAACGGTGCATCCTTCTCGATTTCCACTTCGTCCGACGTGATCAACCCGAAACGTTCCTTGTACCAAGCTTCGCTTTGGCGGAAATCGATTGCGTTGATCACACAATGGCCGAGCCGTTTCACCTGCGAGGGGCCTTGCGGTGTGCGCAACGGTTGGCCCAGACGTCCCTTATGCATGGCATCGTTAGCGGGTGTGGCGCGGGTGACCGGCAATTCGCCTGCATCCGCCCGCGCGGCAATCGCGTCCACGCGAAACCCGTTCGGGTCCGTGAACGTGACCCGCCGGCCGTCACCAGGTTCGTCGACCGTTTCGACGGCGCTGGCGCCTTCCATCTGGCTCAACGGCTCCAGATCCGTTTCGGACTCCATCAAAAACCCGAGCCCCAGGAATCCGGCATCTCCCTGATGGGTGACATGGCAGAAGGGCGCCGACCCGAGGCCCCGCATATAGAGCGCATCGTCCGTGCGGGCCGCTCGGGTCAGTCCGAAATCTGTCAGGAAGCTCTCCATTTTGTCCAGGTCGGGGGCCCGGAAGCGAACATAGGCAAGATCTACGGCGTGAGGGCTCATGAGGGGCTCCTTCGAGAAAGTAACTTGTCTTATGATGAAAATATATATACTATTTTTGTTATTCAACAAGTTTTTTTTCAATAGGAATTCCCGTGACTGTCACGAAAGCAGATCCCAAACCCACCGTCGCCCGCAAGCGGTCGCTTCAAAAACGTGCAGAAGAAACGCAGGAGCATCTGCTGGCCGCGGCGCGCGATCTGTTCGCGACCTTCGGCTATGAAGGCGCGTCGGTGCGGATGATCGAAAATGGGGCCGGCGTGCAGCGGGGTTTGGTGGCCTATCATTTCAACACCAAGAAGGCACTGTGGTGCCGCGTGGTCGATGGCGTCTTTGCGCAGATGCGCGCGCGCATGGCCCGTGCCGAAGAAACCATTCGGGATCTGCCACGGCCGGAACGCATGCGTGCGTTTATTGCTGCCTTTGTGCGGTTCAGTGCCGAAGTGCCGGAACTGAATCGGTTGATGGTGGAGGAAGGCAAAACCAAATCCTGGCGCATGGACCATATCGTCGACGAACACG
>JANQMY010000518.1 GCA_028279895.1 Alphaproteobacteria bacterium | reverse complement strand
ACGGTCAAAAAACCTGCGGCGGGTCCAACAGAGATCATCCCCCGCCGACAGTCGCCGGTTTTGTAGACCACGTCCCTGGTGATCTGCCCACTGATCAGGGCAGCGAAGTCTTCATACCGCGTTGCCCCAGCCGCCTCCAATCGTTGCACCTCTGTCGTTGTATCGTTGCGGAGCACGCGCGAGGTGCCACTGATTTCAGACTTGGACAGAACGGCGACGGAACAGTTTTCGTCGAGCTCAGCAATATGATGCTTGTAGGCTTCGTGCGCCCAACTTTCATGACAGGCAAGGAACCGGCTGCCCATCACGACGCCCGCGGCTCCAACGGCCAGCATGGCGACGATCTGCTGGCCAGTGCCGATGCCGCCACCCACCACCAAGGGTTTGTGGATTTTTCTGGCTGCCGCTGTGGTCAGGGTCAATGTGGAGAGGTCGTTGTTGCCGGGATGACCGCCTTCCTCATGGCCTACAATCCCAACCAAATCCGCACCTGCAGCTTGCGCAGACAAGGCGTGCCGAATGGAGGAACACTTGTGGAGGACCACACCGCCGCGTTCTCTGAGTTCCTTGATCAGAACGGTTGGTTTCGTATTGCCAACAGTCTCGAAAAACCGAACGCCGGCCTCAAGGGCCAAATCGATGTGCCACCGTAGTTGCTCATTGTTTTTTCGCTGGCTGGATATGCTGAGATTGACCCCGAAAGGGCGTCCGGATGTCAGCTCCCGGCAACGGCCAAGATCCTCTTTCAAGTCGGCAGGGCTGTCATATGATCTCGGCGTGATGAACGCCATTCCGCCAGCGTTGACGACCGCAGATACATATTGCGACTTTGACAGCCAATTGAGCCCGCCCGCCAGAATGGGGTGATCAATGTCATAGATGTCTGTCACGGCCGTTCGATACACCGGCGACGCCATCGGTTCCTCCTGCTAATCCAACGTGCCATGTGACCCGTGACAGAACTGGGCTTGGGGCACGCCGTGATCGTCAGCACGACATTCATGATCTACTGATGTCGTGATCGCTTAAGTATAGCCGCCATTCGCGAGCGTCCTCATAAGAGGAGCTTGGACCGCGCTGCGGAATCGTTAGTGTCGACCCAATCCCAAATCCAACAATGTAAGAGCAGGATTTGGGAGGCGGTCATCTCGGTTCTATCCGGCGTAAAAGTCACGGAGTTTGCTGGGCTCGGACCTGCTCCGGTCACGGGTATGTTTCTTACCGACATGGGCGCCAGCGTAACAATTATTGACCGTCCGAATGCAGACGACTTTGGTCCGCGGTTCGCTCCCAATCGCGGGAAGCGGTCCATCTGCCTCGATCTCAAGGACGAAAAAGACAAAGACATCGCTATAGCGATGTTGAAGCGATCGGATGTTCTGCTTGAAGGCTACCGGCCTGGTGTCATGGAGAAACTAGGTCTGGGGCCTAGTCACGTTCATGAGTTGAACCCAAAGCTGGTTTACACTCGCCTGACAGGCTGGGGGCAATCCGGACCATGGGCGAAAGTCGCCGGCCATGACGGCAACTATACAGCCCTGTCGGGGGCGCTTTGGTATGGCGGCCAGCCCGGTCAGCCGCCTTTCCTCCCCTCGACCAT
>JANQMY010000517.1 GCA_028279895.1 Alphaproteobacteria bacterium | reverse complement strand
TTTCCGAGTCCAGCTATCTCTGGAAAGCCTATCGCCCAGTAGATTGCTCCTCTTCATGACAAATTGAGAAATCTTAACCGGACAGTAGTGGGCTTGTCCCTGGCATCCAGAGCAGAAAATCGAGAGCTCACGCCTCCATCGCTCTGGATCCCAGGAACTCGCTTGAGCTCGCCCTGGGATGACGTGATTGGAAGGGGCTATTCCGCCGCTTGACCGAATGCCTGAGAGAGCTGTTGGTTGGTGTTCTGCGGCCGCAGATCATGCTGGTTCACCGGCAAGGACTTGATCCGCGTGCCGGACAGCACGTAGAGCGCATTGGCCACGGCGGGGCCGATGGGCGGCGTACCCGGTTCACCGCACCCGCCAGTCTTTGCACCACTGTTGATGATGTGCACGTCCATCTCCGGCGCTTCGGCCAGGTGGATCATTTCGTAATCATCGAAGTTCGTTTGCTCGACCCGGCCACCATTTATGGTGATGTTGCCGTAAAGCGCCGCGGTGAGACCGTAAATGACGCCGCTTTCCATCTGCGCTTCAACCGAATCCGGATTCACTGCCGTGCCGCAATCCACCGCCACCGTCACCTTGTGTACTTTCACCTCGCCCTCGTCGGACAAGGACACTTCGACCACTTCCGCAACGATGGAGCCGAAGGATTGTTCAATGGCAATGCCACGGGCGCGGCCCGGCGGCAACGGCGTGCCCCAGCCTGCTTTCTCGGCTGCAGTTTCCAACACCTTCCGGTGCCGCGGGGCATCCTTCAGCAGGGCGCGCCGGTATTCGAACGGGTCTTGGCCCACCTTGTGGGCCAGCTCGTCCACGAAGCTCTCATTGAAGAAGCTGTGCTGGGTGTGGCCCACACTGCGCCAGGGCCCCAACGGAATGGGCTGTTCCATCCCCACGCTGCGAATGCTCTGATTTTCGATCCCGTACTGAATATCGGGCGCATCCGAGGGTTCGTCCTGCCCGACATTGATGTAGTGGTTCGACCAGACCACCGGCAGACCGTCATCGCCCAGCACCGCCTTGAATTGGTTGGCCACCGCCGGCCGGTAATAGTCATGTTGGGTGTCTTCTTCGCGCGACCATACCAATTTGACCGGTTTGCCGACTTCCTGTGCGGTGCGGGCCGCCTGCGCGACGAAATCTTCCCGCGACCGCCGGCCGAAACCACCGCCCATATACTGATTATGGACCGTCACATCGTCCGGATCGAAGCCGATGGCGTCCGCTGCAAAGGTGCGCGCACCCAGCGGGTTTTGATGTCCGGTCCAGATCTCGGCCTTACCGTCTTTGACGACGGCCGTACAATTCATGGGCTCCATGCACGCATGCGCCAGAAACGGAACTCTGTAATCCGATTCGATCACATCCGCTGCGTCGGCGATCACGCCCTTGGCGTCCCCTTTTTCCACATGGGTCGACCCGTCATTGACGGCCAATTCATCCGCATAGGATGCAAATATCGATTCCGTGGTTACGGCTCCGGTGGGGCCGTCGTCGAAAGTTACGTTCAATGCCTCCAACGCCGTCTTGGCCCGCCAATATTTGTCGGCGACCACGGCGACCGACGTGTCCAGATTGACCACCTTAATGACGCCCGGCATCCCCGCAATCGAGCCTTCGTCAATGGACGCCACCGTCCCGCCGAACACCGGCGATTGCTTGACCGCCGCATACACCATTCCGGGCAGATCGATGTCGATGCCGAACATGGCCGTACCGTCCACCTTTGGCGGAATGTCCCGGCGCGGCTGTGATGTGCCGATCAGCGTAAACTGAGACCGGTCTTTCAGCATGGGGCTCTGCGGCGGGTCGAACTTGGCCGCTTCCGTCGCCAGGTCACCAAAGGTCGCCGAATTACTGCCGCTGCTCACAACGTTGTTTGAGACCGAAATCGCCGACGGGTCCACACCCCAGCGCTCGGCGGCCGCTTGCACCATCATCGCCCGCGCGGCAGCACCGGCGCGGCGTATGCCGCGTTCGCCCGTGTGCTGGATGGATCCGCTGCCGCCGGTGATCTGCAGATCCATCGACGTGGCAATATTGAAAAAAGTGAAATCGACAAGCGGCCTAACCCAGGCCGGTATGCCGGTATCGCCCAACAGATAACCGGTCCCCATGCCCGTATTGGCGTATTCCGGCAGGGCCGGCGCTTCTTCGAAATCCGTCAATTCCCAATCGGCATCCATTTCTTCGGCCAGCATCATCGCAAGCGCCGTGTTGGCGCCTTGGCCCATTTCAGAATGAGGTGTGATCAGCGTGACCTTATTGTTGGGGTCGATCTTCACCCAGGTGTTGAGGTTTGTCTCACCCTCTTTCAGGACGCTGTCGGAGACGATCTTGAGACGATTGGGCGACATCGTCAGGCCGAGGATCAAACCGCCGCCGGCCAGTGCGCCGGTGGCCAGCAATGTACGCCGGGTAATTTTTCCGATGGATGCCATGGGGTCGTCTCCTTGAAGCACGACGGTGCATTGGCTTCTTGTGCCTCACCCTCGCCGCCGTTCGGCCTTCGGTTAAACTCTTATAAGCAGTGAACGGATCAAACGATCTCGTTTACGCGTCGCTCAACTCATGAATTGAATTTCGAATGCGCTGATAGGTACCGCAGCGGCAGATATTCGTGATGGTGTCATTGATGTCCTGATCGGTGGGGTTGGGGTTCTGCGCGAGCAGCGCCGACACCGCCATGATCATGCCGGACTGGCAGTAACCGCATTGCGGCACTTGGTTCTTGATCCAAGCTTCCTGCACCGGGTGCAATTGGCCGTTCTGGGCAAGCCCTTCAATGGTGGTGATTTCATAGCCTTCCGCGGCTTCCACCGGCAGCACGCAAGTGCGCTGCGCTTCACCGTCCATATGGACGGTGCAGGCACCACAAGCGGCAATGCCACAACCGAACTTCGTGCCTTTCAGACCGATCTCATCCCGCAACACCCATAACAGCGGCGTATCGGGTTCAACATCCACTGTATGGGTTTCGCCATTGACTTTCAGCGTGTACGCCATGTGACTTTCTCCTCACTCCCTCTCAGGCGAAGGGGCCGCCAGCGCGCGCCGACCTTTGCCTCCAAATCCGATGATGTTGAAACCCCTACCGTTGTTGGTAACGCGTTGGGGCACGGACACAAGCTTTTCTGTGTAACGCCTTCGTGACTGGTTCGATCATCTTCTCTATTGAAACCGAAAGGTCATTTCTTCTCAACAGGTTACGCAAAACACGGGAATTCATCACAGGTCGACTGATATTCCGGGCCCATGCGCTATTCGGCGGATGAGCCAAGATCGCACCCGGTGTCTTCTCCGGCCACCGGCCAGCGAAATCAGGCAAGCGGTGCCGGTATTGCCTGACCTTCTGACACTTCAGGTATAAACTGTCAGCCCTTTTCTGACACTTTACGCGGAATATGTCAACATGTTACACGCCCCGCATGGCTAAACAGGACCAGAAACGCGAAGCCGTCTTCAAAGCGGCTTTCGATGTCTTCTCTCAATACGGCTTTCGGCGCACGTCGATGAACGACATTGCCGAAGCGGCAGGCATTTCGCGCCCGGCGCTTTACCTCATGTTCGACAACAAGGAGGACCTGTTCCGCCAACTTGCCTCCCATCAACAGAATTTGGCCATCGACGAAGCAGTAAGCGTTTTGTCCCAACACGTACCGCTGAGCGAGCGTTTTATTGGCGCCATCCTTGCGTATGAGCGGATCTACTACGAACCGATCTCCCAATCGCCCCATGGGGCAGAGGTCATGGACATCAATCTGAGCATCGCATCCGACCTGATGACCAAAGGTCATGATCGGCTGGTCGGGCATTTGTCTGCGGCAATCGAGGAGGCCGTGTTGAACGGCGAGGCAGATTTGTCGCTGGCCGCCGTCAAACCCAAAGCTTTCGTTGAGCTGCTTATGTCATCGATCGGTGGACTGAAGAAAAAAGCGACATCGAACAAGGAATTCCGCCGCCAGATCCGTGACGTCGCCGGGATTTTCCTGGCATCGCTGGCGCCGCAGGCAAAACGCTAAGCACATCTGCCTTCCGGAGTACCCGCTTACAAGGTTCGGGGACCCAACAGATCTTGGCCCAATATGGGCAAGCGGCGCAGCCGCCGGCCCGTTGCATTGTAAATGGCATTGGCGACGGCCGGCGCTGCCGGGGGCGTCCCTGGCTCGCCGACGCCGCCCATACGTTCCCCGCTGTCCAGAATATGCACTTCGATCTTCGGCGCCGTGGCCAAGGTGATCATTTCATAATCCGTGAAGTTCTCATTCAGCACACGGCCGCCCTCAATTCGAATGTCTCCGTAAAGCGCGGCCGTGAGCCCAAAGATAATCCCGCTTTCGATCTGCGCTTCCACCGTGTCCGGATGAATGACCTCGCCACAATCGACAGCGGCAACAATGCGGTGCACGGTCAACGCCCCCGCCTCGTCCACCGATACTTCCGCCACCTGCGCACAAAGGGTGCCAAATGCTTCCTCCATGGCAATGCCGCGTCCTTGGCCCAACGGCAACAGCTTTCCCCATTCCGCTTTCGACGCCACCAGATCAAGCACACGACGATAGCGCGGCTTGTTGGCCAGCAGCGATTGGCGAAACACATACGGGTCCTTGCCGGCGGCCACGGCCAGCTCGTCCACAAAGGTTTCTTTGAAAAACCCTTGATGACTATGCGCCACGCTGCGCCATTCGCCCAGCGGAATGGTGGGGAAGGATTCCACCCGCCGAATATCTTGGTGCGGAATATCGTAGAATGTCTTCGATGCACCGGGTGGGTTGTTCGTTCGCTGGCCGGCGTCCACATATTGGTTGATCCAGGCCAGCGGCATGCCGGTTTCATCTATGGGAGCTTTGAATTTGCTGATCAGGCCCGGCCGGTAGAAATCGTGCTGAATGTCCTCTTCGCGCGACCACACCAGCTTCACCGGATAGGGGACTTGTTTGGCAATGGCCACCGCCTGTTCGATAAAATCCACATAGAAGGGGAGGCGCCGGCCGAAGCCACCGCCCAATAGCGGCGCATGCACGGTGACATTATCGATCGGCACGCCGGCCACCTCCGCCGCCGTGGCCCGTGCGCCCAACGGGTCCTGGGTGCTCACCCAAATTTCGCACGCCGACTCCGTCACATGGGCCGTACAGTTCATGGGTTCCATCGCCGCATGGGCCAGGAAGGCCACCCGGTATTCGCGTTCGATCACATCGGCCGCATTTTCCAACGCGTCCGCCACATGTCCGGTAGACACGTCCGAGGCGCCGGGACTGTTTTCCATGTCGCGGGCATAAGTGTCGAAGATGGTGTCGTTCGATACGGCCGCATTGGCGCCCGGGTCGAAGGAAACGTCCAGCGCATCGGCGGCTTTCTTAGCCGCCCAATAGGAGTCGCCGATCACCGCCACGGCACCGGGAATTTCGACGACTGTCCGGACACCCTTCCGTCCACGAACTGACTCCAAATCGAACGATGCGACCGTGCCGCCGAAAACCGGTGATTGGCGCAGCACGGCATAGGCCATGCCGGGCACATCCACATCGATGCCGTAGCGGGCGGAGCCGTCGACTTTGGCGGGAATGTCCACCCGGGGCTTGGACGTGCCCACAATGGTATAGGCCGGACGCGGTTTGAATGTGGGGGCCGATGGCGGTGTCTGCCGCGCGGCAGCTTCGGCCAGGTCTCCAAAGCGCGCCCGACGGCCGCTTCCGTCGTGCCGCACATGGGACAGTTCCGTGCTGCAGCTCTCCGGCGCC
>JANQMY010000503.1 GCA_028279895.1 Alphaproteobacteria bacterium | reverse complement strand
GATCCGGGATGGAATCCGGTTAACCGTCCGATCGCGCGACCAACGGTGAATCCCCATAGCGTTTTGGGGCATGATCATGTTTCCGTGAAAAATGATCATGCCCTAGCCGCTGCAGCCTGTGGATAACTTTGTTGAGAAAACTCATGTCACACTATGTGGCCGCAGCCTGCCTGGTTTTTGACAATTTTGCGTCACCGCCGCAACGCTATAAATAGCTGATTTTCCTAACAAATTTACTCCATGACACGGAATGTCACCAGTGTGACGGATATGTGAACGGAGAATCAGCACCCGTCCGAATTGTGAAAAACCTTTTCCTTTTCAGCTTCCCGGCAAGGCGGTTGTCCAATTGCTCCGATCACGTATCGGCTCGCGTGCGTTCGATCTCGACGCCCACACCGCGCGCCGCGTCGATCGCCTCCAGCTTTTCAATTCGTATACGGGCTGTCAGTACACGCTGATCTTGCAAACACGACTCAGCGATGAGTTCCGCCAGTGTCTCCACCAGCTTCAAATGCCCCTTACGGACAATCTGCTCGATGTCGCGCACGACTTTTTCATAGTCGACCACATTATGCAGACTATCCGAGATTGGGTGAGCCTCCTCGTACACGGCTAGATCCACATTGATCCGTATGGGTTGCGATCGGCCGTGTTCATGCCGGTAAACGCCAATATGCGCCTCTAACTCCAAATCGCGCACAAACACATGCCGGATCGAGTTTTTAGCGTCCGCGATGCGCAAGGGGTAAACATTATCGTTCATATATAATCCAGCTTTCCTTGACGTTTGTTCCGTTTGTCATTCACCGGCCTGCGTTACGTCCGGAGTTTGCCACGCGAGATGTTGGCCGCCGTCGAGGGCAATCATTTGGCCGGTCATGGCGGGCGCCCCCAGAATGAACCTGACCGCGTCACATATCTCCGAGGGCTCGGTCGCCCGTTCAAGGGGAACGAAACTTGCCTGCCGTTTGAAGTCATCGGCGCTCTGACGAATATTTTGCAATGTGGGGCCGGGACCAATCGCATTGACGCGAATGGTCGGGGCAAGCGCTTGCGCCAGAGTTTGGGTCAATGTCCACAGTGCCGCTTTGCTGACGGTGTAAGAAAGAAACTTAGGCGTCAGCCGCCACACCCGTTGATCGATAATGTTGATCACATTGCCCTGACTTTTGGCCGGAAGCTGAGCGGCAAAATTTTGACTCAAAACCATCGGTGCACGGAGGTTTACTTCCAAATGCAAATCCCAGCTTGCGCGGGTCACATTGTGAACCTCGTCCGGTTCGAAGGTAGAGGCATTATTGATCAAACACGTAACCGGTCCGGCCACGTCCGCAGCCTTACCCAACAATTGCTGGGTTTCGTCCTCTCGCCTCAGATCGCCACCCACACAAAACGCGACGGGGTCATTTTTTTTGTGGCGCTTGTTGATGTCGCGCGCCAATTCCGCCGCCGCATCACCGCTGCTATTGTAGTGGATCACAACACGCCATCCATGGACGGCCAGATCCTCCACAATGGCTTTCCCCAGGCGTTTCCCGGCGCCGGTAACGACAGCGGTTTTGATGGGGTCGTTCACCTCGTATCCTCACATTCTTGTCCAACCATATCGGGGCGCAGCTTCGGCCTAGCCGAATGCGCCCGAATTGACGGCCAGCGCATAGATATAGAGCAGATAGGCCACTGTGAAGCCCGCACCGGTTACGCGGCCAATAGCGCTGCGGGTCAACACAAACGGCATCACCAGAACCGCCGCCCCCAGCATCACCCACATATCGAATGTCAGGATCACCGGGCGCACCGGAATATCGGCAATCATGGCCGTGAGGCCCAGCACGGCCAAAATATTGAAAATGCTGGATCCGACAATGTTGCCCACGGCCATGTCCGCGCGGCGGGCCGCGGCAGCCGTAATTGTGGTTGCCAATTCCGGCAGCGAAACGCCCAGGGCGAGCAGGCTCAGGCCGATGACATCCGCCGGTATCTGCCATGTTTCGGCCAGTGTTTCTGCTGCCGAAACTGTCATATAGGCGCCCAGCGGCAGGCCGACAACGCCGGCCAAAAGGAAGGCCGCGACCCTCCAGCTTTCGTTTGGAATGCCTTCAATTCGGTCGCGATCCGCCAGTTGATTGATCGTGGTGCCGCGCTCCCGTGCTCGGCCTGCGGCATAGACCAAAAAAACGGCTGCGAGAGCAAATAGCGCAGCGCCCATCCAAAAGGTCAAAATCCCCTGGGACCCAAGAATAATTAAAAGGACAGAAACCAGAAGAAGGATCGGGGTGTTCCAGCGCAGCGCTGCCTGTCCGCAAGATACGGGGTAGACCATGGCCGTCACGCCCAAGATCAGCAGCACACCGGCGATGTTTCCGCCGATGACGGTGCCCAGAGCCAGCTCGGGCACGCCCACAAATGCCGACCGGATCCCGATCACCAGTTCCGGCGCGGACGTACCGAACGCCACCACCGTCAGGCCGATGATCATTGGAGACACTGAGAGATCATTGGCCAGCGCCACGGCGCCGCGCACCAGCCGGTCACTGGCGAACAACAGAACGAACAAACCACCGATGAACGTCAGAAAGACCATTCGACTCTAATGAAAACCAAAACGGCTCTAGTTCAACCGCCTGATGGCGGATCGCCGCCAGACGCATTGTGTCACTGGCGGGCGGGGACAGACGGGACCGTTCCTCTGGATCAGGAACGGGTCTGCTGCGCCACCCATGACAGATAGTCCTTATCGCACGAGTCGCTGGGCAAGACGATAATCGCCGGTGTGTCGTAGGGATGCGCCGCCTTTAGCGCCGCCGACAGCGGGTCGGCCAAAGAAGCGCGCGTCTTCAAGAAGGCCGCACATTCCGCTTCCGTTTCCAAACGGCCCTGCCATTCGTAGATGGCCATCATGCCCGGAAAGAGGTTCGCGCAGGCTGCCAGTCGTTGCACCACCAGATCGTTGCAGATCTCACGGGCCACCGTGGCGTCGGGAAAGGTGGTGTAGATGAGCACAAGTTCCGACGCCGATTGTTGAGCCATGGGCGCTCCAATGCTGGTTATGTCCATGCCTGCGTGCAGGCCGGCCCTGGAAGGTCCGCCGTTCCGCTTTCGCCACGGACATCTTGTTTATTGGAGGGTATTCTGCGCTTCTTCCGTTGCGGCATCAACCACGGCCCCGAAGAACCGCCAATCCGTCGCCAGCTTCGACACCGCGTCGTAAAACGCCAACTCTAAGGCGGATTTGGCGTTCGCCCCGTTGGCTAGGCGCATGGGACGCTCCGAGAGGCCTTGATAGACATTGGTATAGTAAGTGGTGCCGGAGCCGCCCCGCACATGAACGCGAAATGCTACCCGGCCCATGGCCGTTCCTTGATCCACGCCGCGGCGGAAATTGTTGTAGAATGTTTCCACGTCCACTTCGACCAATGCGCCGCCTTCGTCCAGCGTGAATCCGCGGGCCGCGAACTCCGCTTCCAGCGCGTCCGCGACATAGTCGGCGACCGGGCGGTCGCTTTCGATGGGACGGGTTTCAATGCCGAGTCGATTGATGCTTGCCGATACCTTCGGACCGACGGCACTGCGCAGATCATCAGCATCCACTTGGACGCGCATGGCATTTGGGTCGATCGGCCGGTCCTGAGCGAATGGGATGTATTCAAGCGAAATGCGCTCGCCCGCCGGCGCGCAACCCCAGATCCCAATCAAAATAACGGCTATGATGGTGCGCCCGGCTTGTGCCACATCTCCCCCGCAGCGTCAGAGGCCACGCCGCCGCGTCGCCTATTCCTTGCCGAGCCACTATGGGAGACCCGGCTTACCACCGCGTTAAAGCGCCGCGCGTCACGCACGGGCTAAACCTTGATCCATGGCGCGGAATTCCCCTAACCTGACACCATAAGCCACCAATTCTCTTGGATTGTTGTCTGCTTTGGGGGGCGAAGCATGCACAATTTGTTGGGGCGCTGCGCGCTCCTAACGGTCCTTGTCTTGGCCGCTTGCGAGACACCGACCAGCTCTACCGACATACCGGACCGGTTGGTGTCGTGCGGCGCAATCGGCACGCGAGGGTTGCAGCTATTTGAGGTCTGCGGGTTGCTCCGCCCCGAGGGCGGCAGCAAGCGCGAGATCACCACGTCCGAATGCGGCGTTGTTCGGTTGACCCGGGCCGAACACGCTTATTTGTGTCAGGGCGCCAAAGCGCTGTACGGCAACATGCCGGCGCTCAACCGGGCGGAGCGCGCTGTCTTTCCTCAACCGCAAGAACCCATCATTACCTATGGAGATGTGCCGGCGGAAAGGGCGGAAGACGACGCGCGGTAAAAATTATGGGGTACACCCCCATAAATTCCACTGCCTTCCGCCTGAAAGCCGAGCTTTGTCAATACGCGCTGCGAGGCGGTGTTCTCCGGCAAGGTGAAGGATGCAATCTCCTTCAGATTGAGATCTGAGAAACCTTGGGCAACGGTTGGGTGCGCAAGCTCCGTACACAACCCCTTTCCCCAAAGATCTGCGCGAATGGCGTAGAGCAGCTCGACCTCGGCACGACCATCTGCGATCGTGTGACGAAGGCCGGCATACCCAACAAAGCTCTGATCGCTCTTCATGCAAAATCCATAAGGCCCGAAACCATGGGCCTCCCAGTGGCCGACCAGTCGTGTCAAAACTTGTTCGATCGCGTCTTCGCTCAGGCTCATATCCGGGCCGATCAGCGACTTCAATACTTGCGGATCTTGGTAGAGCGCCGTGAAACCCTGCCGGTGACGGGCCGATAGAGGCTCTCCGACACACCGCTCGGTGGAAATGGTTGGCCAGTTTTGAGGTGTCATGAAGTCCGCCCCGTCATTTGTCCGCCATCAAACCAATTGACGCCCGACAGTGTGAAACACATCCTTCGTAGGCGGAATATCTCGCCAAATACACGAAAATCATGCCTAACAGCTCTCCCGGCCCGGCCGGCCGATACCGCCGAAACCGCCCCAAATCCTGGTAAATTTTTGATCACAATATGGAGGAACGCTGAAAGAAGTGTTCTTATTGGCACGAAGAGTGTTATAATTATGCATTGGGAGAGTTCAACAAGGTTTGGTTTCGGCACCATTCGGCGTGCATTGCACTCCTGTGCCGATAATTTGGGGAGAGGAAACACAACTCTATGGCTGGACAACCACATCCTATCGATATCCATGTGGGTAGCCGCGTGCGCATGCGCCGAGTCCTGCTAGGCATGAGCCAAGAGGAACTCGGCCGCAATCTCGGCCTTACCTTTCAGCAGGTTCAAAAGTACGAAAAGGGTACCAACCGCATTTCGGCCAGCCGGCTGGCACAAATCGCGGAAATACTGGGGGTCACCCCGATGTTCTTTTTTGACGCCTTGCCGGAAGGAGCAACGGGCACCTCCAAGAATGGGGCTGCCGCCGGGAACACGCCACCGATCGAGAGCATTCTGCAATCCCCCGACGGGTTGCAGCTGAATCGGGCCTTTGCGCGCATCGAGGACCCCAAAGTCCGGCGCACACTGGTCGACCTGGTGCGTGCCGTCGCGGACTCCAAGGTCTTGCCGGCAGATGCCGTCTCTAAAGCCAGCGGGGGCGCGAGCTAGGGCGACGTTCCGCCCTGGACCCGCCTGCTGCCGGTTCAACTGGCAAATCTGGCCAAACTGATATATTGAGAGCCGCTGGCGCATTTAATTCGCCAGGAAAACTGTGCTATGAACCGCGCTCACGCGTTCGGCGAGCCGGTGTGGCGGCAAGGGGCGCTGACCGGCACCTAAGATAGCACCCAATATAACAGTGCGCGCTAAGCGGCTTTTCCAGGGAAACACGGCAAAATGGCCAACAAATTGTTGTCTGAAGCAGCAGTGAACCACGCAGCTGTCACCAAGCGCGGCGTTCTCGAACGCCTGTTCACCATGATGTTTCAAGGCTTCGTCTACAATCAAATCTGGGAAGACCCGGCGGTCGATCTGGAAGCGCTCGAGCTTGACGAAAACTCCCGTCTGGTGACCATCGCCTCGGGCGGCTGCAATGTGATGACCTATCTGACGGCCAATCCGGGCAAGATCATCGCGATCGACCTCAATCCCAATCATATCGCCTTGACCCGCCTGAAGCTGGCCGCCTTGGAGCATCTGCCCAGCTATGACGATTTTTTCCGCTTTTTCGGCATTGCCGATGACCGGGACAATCGCAGCATCTACGACCAATATCTGTTGCCCCATTTGGACGACAACACGCGCCGCTATTGGCAGCGTTGGGTGCCTTGGGGCGGCCGGCGCATCAACATGTTCACGCGCAATCTGTATCACCACAGCCTGCTTGGCCGCTTTATCGGTCTCGTGCATCTGGTGTCCCGCATACATGGCAAGCACCCGTCGGAGGTGCTGAAGGCCAAAACGATGGAAGAACAGCGCGCGATTTACGAACGGGCCATTGGACCCATGTTCGATTCCCGCTTTGTGAAGGCCATGGCCCGCCTGCCGGTTTCGTTTTACTGGCTTGGCATTCCGCCGGCACAGCATGACGAGTTGATGGCGGCGGCCAACGGCAATCCCGCCAATCTGTTCCGGGAGCGAATTGAACGGCTGGCCTGCGACTTTCCGATCTCGGAAAACTACTTCGCGTGGCAGGCCTTTGGCCGGCGCTACGATGTAGATGGGCGTGACGCGATCCCCGAATATCTTCGCCCTGAACAATATGAGCCGCTGCGCGACCGGATCGGCAAGGTGGAAACCCATCTGGCGTCGATGACGGACTATTTGGCGTCTCAGCCTGACGAAAGTTTGGACCGCTACGTGCTGCTCGATTCTCAAGACTGGATGAACGAAGAGCAGCTGACGTCGCTCTGGCGCGAAATCGGCCGCACGGCCACGCCTGGCGCGCGAGTGATCTTCCGCACGGCCGGCGATGAGTCGCCGCTGGAACGCAAACTGCCGGCGGACGTGCTGGCCCCATGGAGCTATGACGCGGAGCGCGGCGAACGCTTCCTCGCCCGCGACCGCTCGTCGATCTATGGCGGCTTCCACATTTACACCAAGGCCGCTTGATTAAATGGCGATGGATGCCCGCTCGGCAATGGACCAGATGTACCGCTATCAGCGGCACATCTACGATTTCACGCGCAAATATTATTTGTTCGGGCGCGACTCGCTGATCCAGGATCTGCCGATCCTGCCGGGCGAAACGATCTGCGAAGTCGGCTGCGGAACCGCCCGCAACCTGATCACGCTGGCGCACCGGTTTCCTCAAGCGCAGCTTTACGGCATCGATGCGTCGGACGAAATGCTTAAGACGGCGCAGCAAGCCATCGACAAAGCGGGTTTGACTCACCGCATCCAAATCGCACAAGGCCTCGCGCAGGATTTCGACGGCCGCGCGCTGTTCGGGCTGAACGAACCGTTCGATCGGCTTTTGTTTTCCTACAGCCTGTCCATGATCGACGAATGGCAGGCCGCCATCGATTACGGGATTACTCAAATCAAACCGGACGGCTTCATCCACATCGTCGATTTCGGCAATCAGGACCAATTGCCCAAATGGTTCAAGAATGTGCTCGGCGCGTGGTTGTCGGCGTTTCATGTGCGGTTTCGTCCCGAGATCCGTAACTATTTCGACGAATTGGCGGCGCGTGGCGATGGACATGTGTCTTTCCGTAACTTCATGCGCGGTTATGCCTATCTTTTAACTTTTGAGCGTGCTTGCTGAAAATTTGCACACGGAATTAGCAGATACGTATGCTGCCTATTTTTTGGAATTCCGCTTCGGAAATCGCTGTAATTCCGCAACAAATCGCGCCTTGCACAGTTTTCTTGCCGTTTTCGGTAACGATAAATTGCTTCTCTGCTTGCTTTAACGACGAAGCCAGCCATATCCTGTTTCCCAAAAGTAGACGGGAAGGGAATGGCTATGGTGTATGTCGCGCATATGAGCGAGATCCGTGCGCCTTCGTTGCGCCTCGCTTTGTCAGAGGGCGGACGAGCTTTATCCGAACTGGCCGCATTGCCGTTGGCGGCACCGCTTCTACAAACCGCACCGCGCGGCGACGGACACTCCGTACTCGTACTACCTGGCTTTATCGCCGGTGACGGCAGCACGGCAATATTGCGCCGCTTTATCTCAGGCCGCGGATACAAAGCCCACCCGTGGAGTTTGGGACAAAATCTCGGCCACCGCACTGTCGGTATGAATGGCGAGAAGGTCATCGAGCGCCTGGAAGAGATGTGCGAGCAATCGCGCGGCAAGGTCAGCTTGGTCGGATGGAGCTTGGGCGGCATCATCGCGCGGGAAATGGCACGACGCCATCCGGAAAAAGTCCGCCAAGTGATTTCGCTGGGCAGTCCGTTTAACGGCAATCTGCGCGCCACCCATCCGCACCGGCTCTACAAAATTCTCACCGGGCATGATCCGGAAGCGGATCATATGGAAGAGATTCTTCAGGTGCTGCGCGACCCGCCCCCGGGCGTGCCGTGCACATCGATCTTCACCAAGGGCGACGGCGTTGCCGCGTGGCAAAACTGCCTGGAAGAACCAGATCATCTGACCGACAATATTGAGGTACGCGCAAGCCATATCGGGCTGGGTGTCAACGCTGCCGCACTGTTTGCCATTGCCGATCGTCTGGCCTTGCCCGAAGGTGAGTGGCGCCCCTTCGACCGCTCCGGATTGCGGGCCTTCGTGTATCCGTCGTCGGGCCACATGTATTGACCCCCATCGGGGCACAAACGCAAACGGGGGCCCGCAGGCCCCCGTTTTCGTTTTGTCGTTCCGTAGACAGACAGTCAATGCTTACTCCGGTGAGCGCAGAGGCTTGAACGCTGCGGTCGTTGCTTCGGTGAACATTTCGGCGATTTCGCGGGTTTGCTGAATGCCGCGCTCGAACCCTTCGCGCACCGCTTCCTGCTGAACCTTGAACGCTTCGTTGACATCCTTCGCTTCCAGCACCGCGCGCGCCGTATCGAAGCTCCGTGCGGTGTTCTCTTGCGCCATTTCGATCAAGCGGACATTCAGTTCACGGCCGCGTTCGCCGACTTCCTCGCCAAAGCCGCAGAACCCACCGCCAATCCCACCGAAAGTTTCACTCATGCGGTCAAAAATACTTGTGGTCGACATCAATTAATCTCCTTCATCTCCACACCAAGATCACAAATTACCGTGCTTCCCAACCGGCACCCCTCAGGGGGTTGCCGCCGAAACGTTTCCTCTTTCCGCCGCCCGCACATGTTCCAGAATGTGTTCGGATATTTCCGGCAAAAACCTTTCCGGCAAGTCATGGGCCATGCCGTCAACGATTTTGAGTTTGGCGCCCGGCACGTTGCGCGCAATGTCTTCGCCCCCTTCTTTCGGTGCCAGCGGATCGATCGACCCGTGGATCACCAGGGTAGGCGCTTTGATGCGGCGCGTATGTTCGCGGAAGTCGCCGGTGGCCAGAATGGCGGCCAATTGCCGGCGCATGCCTTGCGGGTAGTAGGACCGGTCGAAACTGTGCGCAAGCCGCTCGCGCAGCGCCCGCCGGCTTTCGTCATCGCCGGGGGTGCCGATCAAATCCCAGATCTGAAGGCTTGCATCGATCAGCGCGTCCCGGTCTGTCGCCGTCGGCCGATTCATAAACATTTTGCGGGTGATTTCGGGCTTGGCCTGAGGCAAACGCGGATTACCGGTTGTCGACATGATGGCCGTCAGGCTTTTGACCCGGTCGGGCGCTTGGGCCGCCGTGAGCTGCCCGATCATCCCGCCCATGGACGCGCCCACCACATGGGCCTGTTCAATTTCGAGGGCATCGAGCACGCCCACCGTATCGTCGGACATATGATGCAACGTATACGGCGCGAGCTTATTGAGCCCCACGAAACGTCCGGCAATCTGAAACAACGGATGCATCGTGCGGCGGCCGTGAAACTTGTGGGACAGACCGATGTCCCGGTTGTCGAAGGCCACCACCCGGAAACCGGATCCCACCAATTCGTCGATCAGCGCTTGCGGCCACAACACCAGTTGCGATGCCAGCCCCATAATCAGAACGATGGCCGGGTCCTGAGGGTGCCCATGATCCTCATATTCGATCTTGATGCCGTTCGCTTCGAGTATTGCCATCGTATCGCTGACCTATTTCATCTGCCTACGAATTATCGGACGTACGATCCATCGAGTCGGTCATGCCATTGGCGGACTGTCCGTTCACATGGGGCTGTGCGCCCTCGGCAGCCGGCAGGTCGGCATGGGCCACAACCGGCTGAGCGACCTGGACGGTGGCCGCAGGGGCCGGCGCCTCCGCCGCCGGACGCCGTTTGCGCGTGGCGGTTTTCTTTGCCGTTTTGGCTTTCGGCTTGGCCGCCGGTTTTTTGCGCGGTGCCGCCTTTTCCTGTCCGGCGGCGGCCAACATGGCCGGTTGCGGACGTTTCATCAGGCCTGCTTTGAGTTCAAGGAAGGATTCGCCCAAGCATTCCGCATAGAATTCCGGATCGGGCATCATGTCCCGGCAAGCATTGATCGTAACGGTGATATCGCCGCAATAGCTGAACACGGGATGGAACAGGCCCACCCCGTCGAACACCGGCCCTAGGCCATATTGGGCAACGAAGCGGGCGCCTGTGGAATAGATCGGCACTTGCGGCCCCGGCACATTGGTCACCACCGTGTTGAACACGGGATAGAAGCGGTTCGCGAGCCCCATGCGGGTGTAAAGCCGCGCGGCCAGACCGGTCATGGTGGGCGACAAGAACTTGGTATAGTCGGCCAATTGACGGGCGCCCACCGCATTGGTGAGCGCCTTGGAATCGAGCGCGCTCTGCCGCACGAATTGCAACCGGCCCACCGGGTCCTGCACATGGGTGCCCAGGGACACGGACATGGCCGTCACCTGATTGCCCAGCGCGCCCTTCTCGCCTTCGGACCGCACCGAGACCGGCGCCATGGTGACGAGGGGTTCGGACGGCAATTCGTTTTTGGATTTGAGGTAATGGCGCAAACCACCGCCCACCACCGCCAAGATGATGTCGTTGACGGTGGTGCCCGCCTGACGGTTCTTCATCTCGCGGATCATGCCGAGATCGAACGACTTTCCGTCCACCACCCGGTGCGGCGAGACCACCCGGTTGAACCGGGTGCGCGGCACGGCGTTGGGAGTGGTGGGCAGTTTCAGATCGCCACGGATAACCGAATTGGCCACTTTCGCCAGGGTGGGCACGGACTTGGCCGCAATGCCCGCCAGCCGCAAAGGGGTGGTGAGACTGTTGCCATAGGCGCGGGCCAGCAATTCCGGCGGGGTTGGCACGCGTTCCGGTACCCAGGGCTGATCGGGATCTTCCACCGTGTCGGTCACGTCCAGCGAATGGATCGCGGCTGTAATGTCCACACCGGACACGCCATCGATGGCGGCGTGATGAATCTTCGAAATCACCGCATAACAGCCTTTGGGAATGCCTTTCACATTGTCGAGGCCTTCCACAACCGTGAATTCCCACAAGGGCTTGGTGAGATCAAGCGGGCGGGAATGCAAGCGGGCCGCCTGGATGCACAATTGCCGCCAATCGCCCGGCGACGGAAGCGCCACGTGACGGACATGAAATTCAATGTCGAAATCGGGATCTTCGATCCAATAGGGGTAATCCAGATTGAGCGGCACATTCACCAGGCGCTGCCGGAAACTCTTTGCGCGGTGCAGCCGGTCTTCAATGTATTGAATGATTTCCTTGAAACGGACTTTGCCGCCGGGCGCCGTGGAGGGATCGTAGATCGTGATGGCACCGATATGCATCGGCGTGCGTTGGCTTTCGAGATAGAGGAATGAGGAATCAAGACCGCTGAGCTGTTCCATTTGTGCTTCCTTAGGCGTTTTTATGGGGCCGATGGAGACCGAACCGGCCGGTAACTGATCTCAACTGAGCGGCGCCGAACTTGTGCACCGCCGTAATCAATTCCGTTTTATTTCGCACTTGCATATAAAATTTGCGGAAATGAGTCAAATTGATTGCAACTTTTCCATCCCTCTCCCCCGTCCCAACCACCCGACTAAGGCACTTCTGCCAAGGCAGAAGTGCCAGGGTTCTGTTTGCGCGTTTCCGGACGGCGAACCGGTGCCCACTTCGCCTGGAAACGCTTATGGGTACCCTGGGGGTGGTTGGGAGGGGGAGCGGGCCGGTGATGCTCATAATCGATGGGCGCATGGGGTAGATCCCAATTGGCGCATCGGCCCCCCCCCCCCACCGCGGACCGGCGGGGTCGACCGGCCCTCGCGACCAG
>JANQMY010000493.1 GCA_028279895.1 Alphaproteobacteria bacterium | reverse complement strand
ATTCCGCAGCGTATCCGCAAGCTCATCGGTGTCTTTGTGTTGCTGATTTGGCTGGCCTTTTACGCCATGTGCGCCATGGTGTTGGCTGTCGCCATTCTGCCGGACGCCCACTGGTTCGTCGAATTTCTCTATTACCTGATCGCCGGCATGGCGTGGATCATTCCGGTGCGTTACCTGATGTTATGGATGAACCGGCCCGATCCGGAAGTTTTGTAAGAATGTCCAGGCCGGCCCGCTCCCCGGTCCCAAACACCCGTTGGGGTAGCCTTAGGGTGGCTGGGACCTGCGCGGTCACAGTGAAAATTACTCCGCGGAATCGCGGGTCATCTTCACCTTAAGCCCGTCCATACTGTCGTCGAAATTGATCTGACAGCCCAAACGTGACGTCTCCCCCAGATCGTCGGCCAACTCCAACGTGTCTTTTTCGTCTTCGTTGGGCCCGCCGATTTTGGCGAACCATTCCGGGTCCACCAGAACGTGGCAGGTGGAGCAACTGCAGGAACCGCCGCAAATCGCATTAATGTGAACGTCGGAATTCCGGATGATTTCCTTCACCGTCCAGCCGGTTTTTGCATCCAGCGCATGTTCCTTGCCGTCCAGATCGGTCACATGAAGCGTGGCCATGGGGATCCCCTCTTGATTGATTGGTCTTAGATGTGGTGATTCCAGATTTCGGCGCGAAAGTAAATTAAGGCGCGCGCCAAGCGGAGCCGTTGACCATGAAAATCCTTCTCTACCAACCTTCTTACGAGCGGATCCGGCAGGAATTGCACGAAATTGCGCCCAATGTGCAACCGATCCTTATGGACCCGAACGGCGCGCTGTCCATGAACGGTCGGGACATCTCCGTTGACGATATCGAGCCCGAAATCGCATGGCCCAATTCAGAAGTCTATATGGAAGGGCCCATACGGGACTACATGATCGCCGTTTTGAAATCGACCACCCTGAAATGGGTGCAAACGTCGTCTGCCGGTGTGGAACACCCGGTTTTTGCAGCCATGGTCCAGAACGGCGCTTTGCTCACCAATAGCGATGCCGGCAGTATTGCAATCGCCGAATATGTCATTTCATCCGTCCTCGATGTTTTTCAACCCTTTGCGAAACGCCGCGCCGCCCAGGCGGCGAAAGACTGGCGGCGCCTCAAGTTTAGAGAAATCAGCGGCACGAAATGGTTGATCATCGGCTTCGGTAATATCGGCCAAGAGGTCGGACGCAGGGCTGCCGCCTTTGGCGCCGACGTCATCGGCGTCCGGCGCAGCGATGTCTCCTTCGACTTTGCACGCATCATCAAGCCCACAGAGATGATACGATATCTTCCGAATACGGACGTTGTGGTCGTGGCGGCTGCGCTGAATGACGACACCCGACATGTCATCAACGCAGACTTCCTCAGCGCCATGAAACATGACAGCGTGCTGGTCAATATCGGCCGTGGCGGGCATGTGGACGAAGCAGCCCTGCTGGCAAGTCTGGATGACGGCATTCCGGGTACCGCTATCCTTGATGTGTTCGACGAAGAACCGCTGCCCGCCTCAAGCCCCTTCTGGTCACATCCTCGGGTGCGGCTGACGCCGCACAACGCCGCCTCCAGCGACGGTGTGGTGCGCCGGAACGACGAGCTCTTTCTCAAGAATTTGGCGCGCTATGTGGCGAAAGACGAGCTTTTGTTCCCGGTCGATCCGTCCATGTTGGCGCGCGATGCCGACAATGTAGATCTTGGCTAGCGTAACCCCAGCATGCGCCGGAACAGGCCGCGGCGGCGCTTTTGATCAGGATCGATCAACCGGCGCGGCGCGCGGCGGGACCCTGCCGTCGCGTGGCGATCATCAGCGTGCACGGCACTTTCAATCTGATCGATGAGTTCCGCCGGGTCTTCCAGAACCAACGGCTGTTCTTCGGCGTCCGCCTGGCGCTGCGCGTGCTGTTCGGCAAAGCCCGGAATGCGCGGCTCCATAAAGATGTCGTAGCGCCGGTCCATTGCGTAAGACGGCAACAAATGGGTGGCGTCGTAGGGGGGGCGCTCCTCGGCCCAATCGGACATGCGCTGGTCCAAGGTCGCATCAATTTCTTTAAGGCGCTGAAATTCGGCCTGCCAATCGGGCTCCAGCGCCGACATGGCCGCTGTTGCGATTACCGGTTGCTTTCCACGACTATGGCGAAATCGTCTACGTCTCATGGCTACTCACTCTACATCATCTGTTTGGTGCCGCCGCGCTTGGACATGGTGAACACACGAACCGGGCCCCCCACTGTGCCCTCTTCGTTGATGACCTTTTTGCGCAGGATGTTCAAATTCACAAGGTCCGCCGTCATGGTCCCCATTTCATCCGGGCCCATGGAGTTGACCACATCTAAGAACGGTGTGATGCGGTCATGTTCGACCTTTTGGTCCAACGCCGCCAGAAGCGACTGGTGATAAACGGGCGAGAACTCGCGGATTAAGCTTTCGGCCAGTTTTTGCTTTTGCCCCGCGTCCAAGAAGTCGAGCTGTTCGACAAAAGGCGGGCTCATCTTGGTCATGAAAAACTCGCTGGCGCCGAAGAGGAACCCTGCCGTGTCGCTGTCGATGCCGCGCAGGAAACCGACGCTGGCATCCGAATCGGCAAAGAAGCTGACCGATGCCTGGTTCTTGTTCGACACTTCATTCAAGAAGTGACGGCGCCGTTTCACGCGGTTCTTGAAGACCGTCGACACGAAGTATTCGTCGAAAGACGGATACATCTGATCGTCGCCGAACCCTGCGAAAACAAGACCTGACATAATCATCCGCTCAAGGAACAATTCCTTGACGACGGCAAAACCGGCGATCTCGCGCAACTTCTGCAGTACATTTTCGTCGCCCGTCACATCGGCAAAATGATCCCGAATGACCGCATCGACCGTGTCGCTGAATTTTGCATAGACCTCGTCCGGCGCCACGTCGGCAAAGCAATCCAGATTCGGCAACGGCTCGCCTTCTTCATCGTGAAACGCGCGATGGACGAAATTAATCGCCATCACCGTCGCTTCTTCGCGCCCCAAACTGCGGTCATCGGTCATCCCGGCAAACTTCAAGCGCTCGCGGGCCAAGTGAACGATTTGCGCGTAAATGACATTGAGGGTCAGCGCGAACCAGCGCTCTTCTTCTTCCGGCTCGAACAACGACATATGATTGTCGAGATAGGTGAAGAATTCCGACGCAAGATCTTCGACCGAGGAGAATTCCGCGCGTCCCTTTTCGTCGATGAATTCTCCGATCACCGATTGCCACGGGTGCCCCAGAATGTCGGCGCTGTTGTAAATCATGATGGCAAGGGGTGTTTTGCCGCCGAAAGTGAAGATCTTTTCCGCCTCGTTGGCGATACGGTACCGGCCACCCGCCCAGCTGGTCATCGCGCTGTCGGCGCCGATGGTCAGCACATTTCTGTTCATGAGGATAATCTCGGACGTCATGGCGTTACTCGTTCCCCCTCAAACCGCCAAATACAACCGGCTTATTTCATGATTTTTTTGCGATGAACGCAAGGACTGTGTGACAGCAAAGTGACACGAAAGCGCCAATTTCCTGAGGTTTCCCGGTTCTTCGCGGGTTACCCCTAGCGGCCGCCGCCGGCGGTCCCCGCGCTTCCGCCGATGACATAAAGGCCAAAGACCCGTGCTCTTGCGATTTGCTGGAGCTCGGGTTCCGGACACGGCGCCATATCAGATCCGCCGATGGTCAGCACATAATCGAATTTTTCACCCCAACCATAGGCATAAGCGCGGTCCGGGCGGAAGCTTTCCGGCCCTGGCGGCCCCGCCGCCGTGGCACAAAAATCGCCTCGTTTCTGGGGATGCAGATAGGGACTGTCCAGATGGCGCAAGGCCGGCTGGACCGTCAGATTGTGGACATCGGGCCTGGAAAACACGCTGGGTGTGAAAGCGGAGCCCCGCAAGGTGGTGACGGTCGTTGCGTGGTTGTATTGAAAGCGCACCAATCGCCTGTCTCCGGCGAGAATGCGGGGGCCTTCGCGCTCCCCGGCGAAGACGCCGATCACCTTGGCGCCCGCGGGCAATTCGGCGGCGATGTCATTGAGCGCCCGAAAATCAGCGGCCACCGGCCCGTTAACGGCAACAACGCCGGTTACCCGCAGCGCGACCAACCCCACCACGCCGGCCGTCACCCATCCAAGGTCCCGGACCGACCATGGCCGGAAGGTGAGGCTTGCCAACAGAACGCACGCGAAGAAAATGCCGGGCCGAAAATGCGCCCCCCAGGCATCCATCAACCGGGCGGGCATGACCACCATCAGAACGGCAAGGGCCACCAGAAGCCAAGCCATCTCCGGCGCCACTCGGGCACGGCCGCTGCGGAACACCCACACCCCCGCCGCCAACAGGAGGAGCCAGACGGCAATGTCCCAAGCGTCGAAATAGGTCAAGACAGGCCCGATGATCGCTGTCAGCCGGTCTTCCAAACTGCCGTAACGCAGCCCGTCCAACGCCACATATTGTGCATCTGCATGCGCCAAACGCGGCGCCAACTGGTAAACCGCAAACAGGCTTGCCGGCACGAACGCCACCAACACCGGCCAAGCCGATCCGATCAGCTCCCGGCGGGTCAGAGGGCGTTCGCGGTAAAGCCGCCAACCCTCGTAACAAAGAACCGCCAAGCCGAATAATCCGAGGGCGAACAAATGCACAATGTAGAGCGCGAAAGAGGCGAGCGCCGCGAACAGTGCCCCCTGCACGGCAGACCGGCGCCGCAATACAACCCAGCCCGCGAAGCTCAACAACGCAAGCCCCGCCCCTAGGCAAAAGTTGAGGAAGCCGAACACATAGGCGTAGTTGAAAACGAACAGGGCACTGACTAAGTCCGTGACCCGCCAATTGCCGTGCAAGGCATGGCCCAGGCACATCGTGCCGCCGATGACGCTCGCGGCAATCATTACATTAGCAAGTTTGAGGAACGCGACCGGGTCGAGCCAAGCGAATAGCGTCACATACAGAAACTCCAGGCCCATATTGGTGTTGAGCCTAAACAGCGACTGATAGAATTGCCCCAGGGCGGCGTCCGAATTCGCTTCCGCCAAAATCCGGTAGCGTGCGGTGTGGTTGACCGCATCGGCGAAGGGAAAGAAATCCAGCCACAGCCCCGGCAGCGCCGCCAGGCACAACACCACACCGAAGCTGCTCCAAAACAGCACCGCGCTTTGAGCCGCGGGCCCGGACGGCGGCGCGTCCTGTCGAGAACCGGCAATCTGTGAAGGCATGAAATAATGCGACCGCGTGACCGGAGGGAAAGACCATGGTTGAATACCCGATGACCTGGAATTTACAACGGGATTCGGTTGGCGTGTGCTACGGATTGCTGATGAAAAGACGAAACCTTGTTCTTTGTTTGGCCGCCGGCGTGCTGGCGGCGGCCTGCGGATCGACGGCAAACAACGCGGAGATCTCATATGATCGCGCGGTCGATTTTGAAACGGACAAATCCTATCAATGGGTCAATCAGCCCATTGGCGACTATGCCCCGGGCGATTTTCGCGTGCAGGAATCCTTTCTCACGACGATCCGGCTTTACATTTCAGACAGCCTGGCCGCCAAAGGCTATCTTGCCGGCAATCCGCCGCGCTTCCTGGTCAATTACGCCCTTGGGGACACCCAGGATGTACAGATTCAGCAAGGCAGCAGCGGTCTCGGTGCCGGCAAATACAGCCCCTTCATCGTCACGACCGTCACGGAAACCATCGTGGTGATCGATATACGCGATGCGGCGTCCGACCGGTCTGTGTGGCGGGGCTGGGCGCCCATGACCCAGGAAGTGGGCGAGAGCAGCTTAGACGCCGCCAAGCGGACGGTGGACACAATCCTCGCCCGCTTCCCGCCCGGATGACCGGACCGCTCTACTCGGCCGCCACCCCCGGCGTCGGCATCGGCCCCACATATTGAGATTGGGGCCGGATCAAACGGCCGCCATCTAGCTGTTCCAAGATATGCGCGGTCCAACCGGCCACCCGCCCGGTTGCAAAAATCATGGTGAAGCTTTCCCGCGGCAGCTTCAGCGCCTCGAGCACCAAGGCCGTGTAAAACTCCACATTCGTTTCCAGCACTCGCCCCTTCTTCCGGTCGGCCAACACGCCAAGCGCAGCCGCCTCCACCTGTTCGGCAAACTTGATGCGGTTGGCGTCCTCGCGCAGGCTCTTGGCCACGCGTTTCAGCACATCCGCCCGCGGGTCGCGCACCCGGTACACCCGGTGACCGAACCCCATAAGGCGCTCCCCGTTTTGGACGGCATCCGTAAGCCAGGCCCTAGCGTTCTCTTCCGAGCCGATGGCATCCAGCATGTCGAGGACCGGTCCCGGCGCGCCGCCATGAAGCGGGCCCTTGAGCGCACACAGGCCGCCAACCACGCTGGAGAACAGACCGGCCTGAGTGGACGCGATGGTGCGCGCCGCAAAGGTGGACGCGTTGAGGCCGTGATCCGCGACCGTCACGAGATAGGTGTCCAACGCTTTGGCATGGTGTGCCGGCACCACCTCGTTCCTCAGCATACGAAGGAAATCGTGGGCGTGCCCCATGCTGGGATCGGGCGCAACCGGTGCAGCGCCGCCCCGTATTCTCAAAACGGCCGCCGTAAAGACACCGGTCGCCGCCACGGCCAGCAGCGGTTGCCGCGCAACGTCCACGCTGTCGGGTAAAGCGCTGAGCAAATAGCGAAGCTGTTCGATCGCACTGAGCTGACCGGGCAAAGGCAGGCTGTCTTGAAGAAGCTGGAAAGCCTCGAACCGCGCGCGCCCAAGCTCGGCCTGAATGTCGTCCCCCGGCAGCCCGTGAAAGCCCGACCACAACAGGCCCAGCACCTCTTCAAAAGAGAACTTCGCCGCCAAATCATCGAGCTCATAGCCGCGTACGATAAGCCGGCCGGCCTCGCCATCCACATGGCTCATCACGGTGGTGGCTGCAATCACATCATCCAATCCGATCGACATTTACACCTCCTCTCAGTGCTGATCTTGCTGGACTACATGGCCGCTTTCCGATATATCGTCAATATTGATTATATATATCAATATAAAAGGCCTTGCGATTGGAAGACGAACGCTTGATTACGGCCGAAGAGGCCATTCGGCGCCTCAAAGTGAGCCGCCAGACCCTGTACGCCTATGTGAGCCGAGGGTTGATTCGATCCGTCAACCAAGATGGTGCGGACACACGGCGCAAACTCTATGTGGCCGACGATGTGACCGCCCTTGTCCAGCGTAAGGCGCAAGGCCGCAAACCAGAGCGCATCGCCGCGGGCACACTGGCCTGGGGGCTACCGGTACTGGAATCCGAACTCACGCTCATCGATCAAGGCCGCCTTTACTATCGCGGCATCGATGCGGTGGACCTGTCCGAAAACGCCACTCTTGAGGAAACGGGGTGTCTATTGTGGGGGGCAGACGGCACCTCGCCGTTTGACGATCCCTTACCCGTGGGCATGGTCTATTCAAACCCGGTAGACGGCGGCCCCGTCGGCCGCTGGTCGGTGATTGCCAGGACCACGGCCGCCCTCGCCCGGCTGAACACTGACGACATGCCCATTCGCCGGTCCCATCCACAATTGTTGCATCGAAAAGCGTCTTTTCTCATCCGTGCGCTGACGGCGGCTATATGTGAGCAGACGGCAAGGAAGGCGCCGCTGCACGACCAGTTGGCCGACGCATGGGGCGTGCCGGCGCAACACGTCTCACATTTGCGCAAAACCCTAGTGTTGCTCGCAGATCATGAACTGAATGCCTCCACCTTCGCGGTACGCGTAGTCGCCTCCACCGGCGCCTCCTTGAGTGCCTGCTTGCTTGGCGGCCTGGCCGCTTTATCCGGCCCCTTGCATGGCAGCGCATCCGATCAGGTACGTGTTCTGTTCGATCAGATCGATCAAACCGGCGCGCCGGATCAGGTGATCGAATCCCGCTTGCGGCACGGCGAACGGCTGCCGGGCGTCGGCCACACGCTCTATCCCAACGGCGACCCCCGGGCCGCGGCCATTATCAGCGACCTACCGCTGACAGATCTTGAGCGACAGACACTTGCTGCTGTCCACGCCCAGACCGGCCACCGGGAAAACGTCGATATGGCCTTGGTGCTGCTGGAGCGCCACCTGGGCCTGCCGTCGGAGGCGGCCATTGCGCTCTTCGCCATAGGCCGCTCCACCGGCTGGATTGCCCATGCCTTAGAGCAAAACCGGACCGGGCAGCTTATTCGGCCCCGCGCCCAATACACGGGACCTTTGCCCTCACCTCCTGCTAGAGCGGTATGAGGTGAGATCGAACCATTCTAACGGTTAGTTAAGGCTCTGCTGGCCATTCTCACCTTTGATTTAGGTCAAGGTTGCGGCGGGTGATGCCAGCTAAGAATCACTCTAAGTATTGGGTGAGCAAGCACGCCTGCCATCCGAGTCCAACCGAACACAGGCCGCCCAACCTTCTTTCAAGCGAGATGCGTAACATGCAAAATCCTTTTTCGACCGCCTACAGAACATCTGCACGCTACCTTTTTCTTGGCGTGATTTTTCTGATGGGGTGCATGCAAAGTGAAAATGTGACGGCCCAAGAGGAAACGGATGTCACACCGGACGACGTCCTTCCGAGATTGCTCATTCCCCAGGTGGATTCGAAGCGAGGCCGCCAGCTTTTTGTAGATAAGGCCTGTGTGGTCTGCCATCAGATCAACGGTGTGGGCGGCAAGGCCGCGCCGCCAATGGATGCGCTGGAGGATGTCACCCATTTCGACATTATGGACTTCACTGCCCGTATGTGGCGCGGCGCCGACGTCATGATCGTGCTCCAAAACATGGAGCTTGGCTATCAAATCGACCTGACAGGGCAGGAAATCGCCGACCTGGCCGCTTTTGCCAATGATTTGGACGAGCAAAAGAAGTTTTCGGAAAAGGAAATCCCCGATCTGATCAACGAATGGATGCTCGAGGAACCGCTGGAATTCGATATCAACGATTTCACCGCGCCCTAATTCTGTCCTAGACTGAGAAATCAAACCACGTCGCGAAAACAGCCAAGAGGACGCGGGCCATGTCGCTATACCCCACTACCTTCCTTCCCTGCTTCAGTGAAAAACAAGCGGAACGCGCCGTCGCAGCCGCCGGCCCAGTGGCTGATGCGCTCGGGTCGATGGTGGTCGGATGCCATGGCACGCCGCCGCCTCATGTGGCGGTCCCGGCAGTCTATCCGCTCGAATCCGGCGCCCATGTTCAAGAAATCATCGATGCAGTGGCCAAAGCCAACGAAGCGGAAACCGCCAGCGTCAAAGACAGTTTTGTGAAGGCATGTTCCGGCGGCCCGTTGACCTTTTACGACCCGCCGAACCTGGAGGCGGAAGTGTCTGCCGCTTGGCGCGAACCCATGGGTCTCATTCCCGACATCTATGTGAGTGAGGCCATGACATGCGACCTGACCTTGGTGACGCAGCCGGCCGACAATATGTCGTCCGAGGAGCTGAATTTGTACACCGCCATCCTCATGGGCTCGGGCAAGCCCCTATTGGTCGTCCCCGAAGGCGTGTCATTCACTAAGCCGCAGGAAATCGTTGTGGGCTGGAACGGCAGCTTAGAAGTGTCACGGACAGTGCATGCCGCCCTGCCCATGCTGCGTGAGGCGAATATGGTCAAATTGCTCAGTGTAGGAACGGATGACGTCACCGCACCGGAGATCCCGTCCACTCTGGCCTACCTATCCCGAAACGGCGTGCGGGCCACCCATGATCAAGTGGCCCCCACCGGCAAGTCCGTGTCGGAAACCCTTCAGGACTACACGCTGAGCACGAAGGGCGGTTTGCTGGTGTTGGGCGGCTATTCCCATTCTCGGTTACGCGAACTTGTGCTGGGCGGCGTCACACGTTCCGTTTTGCAGAAGGCCAAGCCGCCGGTTTTCTTGTGCCATTAACCTGATCCCCTAAGAGGCGAATTGATGAGTTGGTATACGATCCGCTTGGAGCTTGCACGCACGAAGGAGTTTCCCGACGGCAATCCACGTTGTGGCTATCTGCTGCGCGTGCCCCTTAAGGAAGACGGTGTCCTTGACGAAGCGGAATGGCGTAAGCACAAGCATGCCGCCGTTGTGAAACGCTTCTGGGAAGATGAAGACGACGAGCACGGCGAGCTGATCCACACGCGTCACCGCACCTGGGCATTCTCTTACGCACCCGGCGAAGACGATGACGAACCGGTCTTTCACTTGGAAACCCACGCATTGTTGCGTGGCGAATATGTCTCCATCAAGGAACATGACGGCGAGACCCTGCCGTTCAAAGTGGCCGATGTGCGGGCAGAACCATTGCCGGTGTAACGCGATCCGACTATTCTGAATCAGTCCTTGCCGTCCCGCATCGGGGCGGCAAACTTTTTTCGGCCCCACACACCAACTGTGCTCGTCAACCATGAAAAAGAAATTGTGGATGAGCTGGAGCAGCGGCAAGGACAGCGCTTACGCCCTGTGGACGCTGCAACGGACGCCATCGGCTGACGTGGTCGGCCTGCTCACGACACTCAACGAGGACAGAGGCCGGGTGGCCATGCACGCCACGCGGCAGTCATTGCTAAACCGCCAAGCGGAGGCGCTGGGCATCCCGGTGATCGCCATCGACCTTCCGGAAAACTGTCCCAACGAGATCTATGAGGCGCGCATGCAAGGCGCCCTCGACCGCGCCAACGACGCCAAGATCGACCACATCGCGTTTGGCGACCTGTTCCTCGAGGACATCCGCGCCTATCGGGAAAGCATGCTTGCAGGCCAGCGCATCACGCCACTCTTTCCCATTTGGGGCATACCGACCGACGTGTTGGCGGCCCGCATGATTGACAACGGGTTCCAAGCGTACATCACCTGCATCGATCCAAAGAAACTGCCCGCATCCTTCGCCGGCCGAAGATATGACCAGGCATTCTTGGACGATCTACCAGACGGCGTCGGTCCGTGCGGCGAGAACGGCGAATTCCACACCTTTGTCTTTGACGGTCCCAACTTTTCCGAACCGATTGACTGCCGGGTCGGCGATACGGTCGAACGGGACGGCTTCGTTTTCGCGGATGTGGTGCCCGCCTAAAGGGTGTGCTTCCTGAGAGATGGGTAGCACTTTATACCGGAGACATAGGTAACAGTTTTCGGCCTTTGCGAGGAGAGCAAGGTGCCGTGGAAGGAGTGTTGTCCTATGGACGAGAAGCTGAAGTT